>JBIIFI010000036.1:0-7209 GCA_044237405.1 Candidatus Nanopelagicales bacterium
CGTTTACTTCATTGGGCGGGGATCCAAATCGAATTAATCCACTTGCGCCGGCTGAATTGGTAATTGATCACTCGGTGATTGCAGATTTCTTCGGCGACAATGCTGCCGCTGATAAAAACGTGGAACTTGAGTACGAACGAAACGGCGAACGCTATAAATTCCTGCGTTGGGGTCAAGATGCCTTCGATGACTTCAAGGTGGTGCCACCAGGTACCGGAATTGTGCATCAAGTGAACATCGAAGCCCTTGCTCGCGTAGTTATGGTGCGCAATGGACAGGCGTATCCAGACAGCTGCGTTGGAACAGACTCGCACACCACCATGGTTAATGGTCTTGGTGTTTTAGGTTGGGGAGTAGGTGGCATTGAAGCTGAGGCAGCAATGCTGGGCCAACCAGTATCCATGTTGATCCCACGAGTTGTTGGATTCAAATTGTTTGGTCAAATGCAACCGGGTACAACTGCCACTGATTTAGTTCTGACAATTACCGAGATGCTCCGCAAGCATGGTGTCGTCGGTAAGTTCGTCGAGTTCTATGGCGAAGGCGTAACTTCAGTTTCGTTGGCAAACCGCGCGACGATTGGCAACATGAGTCCCGAGTATGGCTCGACAGCAGCAATCTTCCCAATCGACGAAGAAACTTTGAACTACATGCGACTAACAGGTCGCCCTGAGTCACAACTTGAACTAGTTAAGGCTTATGCCCAAACCCAAGGCCTGTGGCACGATCCGGCAGTTGAGCCAATCTATTCGGAATATATCGAATTGGATCTGGGATCAGTGCAACCTTCAATTGCCGGGCCAAAGCGTCCACAAGATCGAGTTGCGTTAGCTGATGCCGATACCGCATTTGAATCAGCGGTGAAGACTTACACATCTGATCGCAATAAAACGGCCGTCGTTAAATCTGCAAGTGAGGACTTCGAGATTGGTCACGGCGCAGTTGTGATTGCAGCGATTACTTCTTGTACTAATACTTCTAATCCGTCTGTAATGATGGCGGCTGGTTTGTTGGCCAAGAAAGCTGTAGAAAAAGGTCTGAGTCGAAAGCCTTGGGTGAAAACCACTTTGGCACCAGGTTCGCAAGTCGTCACGGACTACTACAACAAATCTGGTTTAACTCAGTATTTGGATGCGTTAGGTTTCAATTTAGTTGGTTATGGTTGCACAACTTGTATCGGAAATTCAGGCCCAGTTGCCCCAGAAATTAGCGCCGCGATCCAAGACAATGATTTAGCAGCGGTGGCAGTGCTTTCAGGCAATCGAAATTTTGAAGGCCGAATTAATCCAGATGTAAAGATGAATTACCTCGCCTCGCCGCCATTAGTTGTGGCCTACGCCATCGCAGGATCAATGGCAATTGACATTCAAAACGATTCACTGGGCAACGACAAAGCTGGTAATCCGGTGTATTTGAAAGATATTTGGCCCAGTGCACAAGAAGTTGCAGCCGTGATTGACACTTCGATTGACGCCAACATGTTCACTTCGCGTTATCAAGACGTGTTTGCCGGTGATTCGCGTTGGCAAAATTTGGATACTCCAACTGGTGCCACTTTTGATTGGGATCCAAAGAGCACATATGTGCGACGACCACCATATTTCGAAAACATGCCGGCACAACCAGTTCCAGTTACTGATGTAGCGCAAGCGCGGGTCCTTGCCAAGTTGGGTGACTCGGTAACAACCGATCACATCTCGCCAGCGGGATCAATCCGAGAAGATAGTCCGGCAGGAAAGTACCTTAAGGAAAACGGTGTAGCTAAGGCTGACTTCAACTCCTATGGATCTCGCCGCGGCAACCATGAAGTAATGATTCGTGGCACATTTGCCAATATTCGTTTGCGTAACCAGTTGCTCGATGATGTCGAAGGTGGATTTACGCGTGATTTCACTTTGGCAGATGCGCCGCAAACTACTATCTACGACGCTTCCGTGGCTGCAGCCAAGAACCAGATACCGCTACTTATCTTAGCTGGAAAAGAATATGGATCAGGCTCCTCGCGCGACTGGGCGGCAAAAGGAACAGCTTTACTTGGCGTTCGCGTAGTTATTGCTGAATCATATGAACGCATACATCGTTCTAATCTGATCGGCATGGGAGTTTTACCACTTCAGTTCCCAGCAGGGCAAACTGCAGACTCATTAGGACTAACAGGAACAGAAACATTTGATGTCGTTGGTATAACCGAGCTTAATAATGGCAAGATACCAGGCACTGTTTCAGTTACCGCAACTTCGGAAGATGGATCAAAGGTAAGTTTCCAAGCAGTCGTGCGAATCGATACTCCTGGCGAAGCAGACTACTTCCGTCATGGCGGTATTTTGCAATATGTATTGCGTTCGCTCGTTAAAGCATGAGTAGCTGGCCAAGTGATTTAGTTCCCGCAGGGTCACCAGAGTGGGAGATTAAGGCAACCGCTTGGCTTTTGGATCGATGTCCTTCGGAGTTTCGCACATATGAAATATTCCGAACACACCCAGCAGCCTTGGGGTATGTCACGCAATTCCAACTCGAACATCAAGTTGAGGCAATTAGGGATGCCTACCGAAGTGCCCGAACCACGATTGGATTGAAGCCCGAAGCGCTAACGGAATTATTAACCGCATTAGAGCATGAGGGAGCGCGATTAGCACTCGAGCTTGCGCAAGCAACAGTCGTCATTCAGGCTCTGATTTCGGCTAAAAGTAAGTAATATCCGCAATATTTATTTCATGGCACAAGGCGCTTTTCTGCCAACTTCATTAGACTTGGCAGAATTACCAAATAGATAGGGGTGGGATTATGTCGATTTTGTCTGGCATCAAATCCCCGAGTGACCTTAAACAGCTCACCCCAGAGCAATTAACCAAACTTTCTCAAGAAATTCGCGACGACTTAGTTAGATATGTGACTAAGACCGGAGGCCACTTAGGCCCTAACTTGGGTGTGGTTGAACTTACCTTGGCCTTGCATCGAGTTTTTGATTCGCCTAAAGATCCAATCCTCTGGGATACCGGCCATCAAACTTATGTTCACAAAATGGTGACAGGACGAGCGCAAGACTTTCAGTCTCTTAGGCAAGAAGGTGGTCTGTCCGGCTATCCAAGTCGCGCCGAAAGTATTCACGATGTAATCGAGAATAGCCACGCATCTACGGCGCTTTCATATGCCGATGGCATCGCAAAAGCATTCGAAATTCATGGCGAACTTGATCGACATGTTGTGGCAGTGGTCGGTGATGGCGCGCTAACTGGCGGCATGACGTGGGAAGCCTTAAATAACATCGCAGATGGCTCTGATAGATCAATCGTCATAGTCGTTAATGACAATGAACGTTCTTACTCACCAACTATCGGTGGCATGGCTCGTCATCTAGCAACTCTGCGCACCACCAAAGGGTATGAACGATTTTTGGACTGGGGTAAATCAGTGCTCGAGCGAACTCCGGTTGTTGGCGCACCGGTTTACGATGCCCTCCACGGCATGAAAAAAGGAATTAAAGATTTCGTCGCGCCACAGGGTTTGTTTGAAGACCTGGGTCTTAAATACATAGGCCCCATTGACGGCCACAAGATTTCCGACATGGAATTTGCGTTCCAGCGCGCCCGCGATTTTGGCGGACCAGTTATCGTCCACGTAATCACGACAAAGGGACGCGGTTACGCACCTGCCGAAACAGATGAAGCAGATAGATTCCACGCAGTGGGGGTTGTTGATCCCGATACCGGCAAACCCCTTACTGAGGCCGCAAAGTCTTGGACTTCGGTTTTTGGCAAAGAGCTGGTTGCAATTGGTGACGAGCGCCAAGATGTCGTTGCAATCACAGCGGCGATGCTTGGGCCAACTGGCTTGGATACTTTTGCGCAGAAATTCCCAGATCGCACATTTGATGTCGGTATAGCGGAGCAGCATGCGGTCACAAGTGCAGTAGGTATGGCACATGCGGGATTACACCCTGTAATTGCGCTCTATTCAACTTTCTTAAATCGTGCTATCGATCAAGTGATCATGGACTGTGCACTACACGATGCTGGCGTCACATTCGCGCTAGATCGCTCTGGCGTGACCGGAGATGATGGCGCAAGTCATAACGGTATGTGGGATATGGCATTACTGCGGGTAGTCCCAAATCTAGATTTATTCGCCCCGCGCGATGGCGCCCGACTTGTGGCAGCACTGCGCAAATCGATTGATAAAGCAGATCACCCGACGGTGATCAGATTCTCAAAGGGCGCGATCCCAGCAGACATTCCAGCTGAGGCTGCTTATGATTTTGCAGACATCTTGAAAGTTAACGACCAGCCAGATGTTTGTATTGTTTCGATTGGTGGCATGGCAACTACTGCGATGGAAGTTGCAACGACCCTTCAAAGTAGCGGATATTCTGTGGAAGTAATCGACCCAGTGCAAGTACTTCCTATCAACGAATCTCTTATCTCTCACTTAAGCGATCGTGAATATGTCGTCACGATTGAAGATGGCTTGTTGGATGGCGGAATCGGTGAGGCGATTGGAATCGCCCTGCGAACGCTTAATTCCAACACTCGGGTAACACCCCTTGGAATCCCAAAGAAATTCTTAGATCACGCATCACGCAAATCGATTTTGCACGCCTTGAAGTTAGATGCCCAAGGGATAACGGCAACTATCGAGCAAGAACTAAAAACTACTGTTCGCTAGTTGAAACCTTTTCCGGCAAATGCCAAATGGCTTGCTCGAGAATTGGCGCAACAAGTTCGATCTGCCACGGACGAGCATGCAGTTGGGCCAAAGCATTCAATAACTCGCCAGCAGACTCAGGTGGCGTCCACAAGATTTTACGCACTACTTCTGGAGTAATCAGGTTCTCAATTGGCAAACCCAAATTTTCGGCTAACTCAGAAAGCGCTGCGCGAGCGAACTCTAATCTTTGCCAGGCTTGTGGATTTCTAGCCTCCCAATTTCGCGGCGCTGGTGGACCCGTTGCTGGCAGCTTGAGTGGGGGTAATTGCGTTTCCGGAATTTGGTGAGCTCGCAACGTTGACTCAATCCAAGATTGGGCGTGGCGCTTAACATTACGAAGATGCATGAACGAAAGCGATTTAAGTTCCTCGGCCTTAGTTAAGCCCGAACTAGCCAAGGTGACTATGTGCGAGTCAGAAAGAATCCGGCCAGCTGCTATGTCTGCATCTTGCGCGATTTGATCACGCGCGTACCAAACTTCTCGCACGACGGCTAATTCTCGAGGCTTACGGATCACATGCATCCCAGAAGTGCGGCGCCAAGGATCAACTCGCTCAATTGGGACAGTGGTTCGTTTTACATGATCAAACTCTTGAATTGCCCAGGTGTATTTGTCTGCCGCTTGCAATTGTGTTGCCAGTAGTTCCCAAAGCTCAATTAGAAACTCCACATCCAACGCGGCGTAGTTAAGCCAAGAATCTGGCAATGGGCGAGTGGACCAATCGGCTGCGCTGTGTTCCTTGGCCAATGAAAAGCCAAGTTGCGTTTCCACAAGTGGGCCTAAACCAACTCGTGGCAGACCTAGAATTCGACCAGCTAATTCAGTGTCGAATAAATTTGCAGTTGGCTTAAGTCCAACTTCAGCTAAGCAAACTAAGTCTTGCGATGCTGCGTGCAGAATCCAATCAACGCCAGTGAGCGCTTCCTGAAGTGGTTCTAGAGTTGCAAAGCATGTCGGATCTAGCAAGTGAGATCCCGAGCCAGCTCTGCGCAATTGAATCAGATATGCGCGCTGGGAGTACTTAAAGCCACTCGCGCGCTCTGCATCGAGTGCAACCGGACCAGTGCCCCCTGCAATTGCCGTAACAAGCTGCGCTAACTCCACATCCGTAGTGATTATGTTTGGCAAACCTTCGCGGGGCGCAGTTACTGAAATACTCTGCGATTCGGTTTCAGTACTTTCCGATGCCTCAGATGCAATTGGCTCTGTCATAGAAAGAGTTAACGCTTTCGAGAAAGCGCAGATACGCCTTCTGGCAGCGGAGTAAGTCCCGAACTTTTTTCAACTAACGCCAGCCATCCCTTAATTTGTAAAGATAGATCTGCCGAATCCGGTGACCAGGAGGCGCGAATTTCTAAATCAGTATCAGTAGATCGGTCTTCTAGTCCTGCAAATGATCGCGAAACTGTTCGCGTCACAGTGCCCGAGATGTTGTGATATTCCGCGCCAGATTCCGACAATGCATCGATTAACCAAGACCAAGCGACCTCATCAAACAAGTCATCAGTAACTACATCAGATTCGATAGCGGCGCGCACAAAAGTTACAACTCTAAACGGGCCATCCCAAGTCTCTTGCCCTTCGGGGTCATGTAGCACAATAAAACGGCCGACGGCTAATTCCTCGTCGTCTGCATCTACGACTTCGACTGAAATAGCAATGCTGTGCGGAGCTAACCGCTGGGGTGCCGGAACTTCTTCAAGTAAAAACTCTGGGCGCAGTTGTGGGTTTTTTAGGCTTGCTATTGCGCCATCCCAGACATCCACGTTCGTCACACCTGCTTCAATAGTCTTCATTAGTTCTAAGCATATGAACATTGCCCTAGTTGAAGGCATAGGCGCGCGGTCGGATAGGCTTACCAAATGCCAATAGTTCTCGCCCTGTTATCTAGTGTGGTTTGGGGATTAGCAGATTTCTTAGGTGGAACACTCAGTAAGCGCCGCAAAGCTGTCGCGGTTATCGGTGGCTCACAAAGTTTTGGTCTAGTTTTTGCTTCGACATTGGCGCTGGCTTTGGGGTTTTGGACCTGGAATTCGACGGTTTGGATAAATGGGGCAATAGCAGGTGGAATGGGCCTACTTGGCTTAGTAGGTTTCTATACCGCACTGGCAACTGGGCAGATGGGAATTGTCGCTCCGATCTCATCGCTTAGCGCAGTGGTTCCAGTGACTATCGGATTAGCGCAGGGTGAGCGACCAACTGCAATTCAACTTGGCGGAATAGCCGTTGCGTTAGTTGGAGTGATTCTCGCTAGCGGGCCGGAGCTAAAGGGCAAAGTTGATCCACGTCCAGTTTTGCTCGCGCTATTTGCGGCTTTGACATTTGGAATTTGCGTTTACTTCATGGCTCTAGGTGGTCGGGTTGATCCGACTATGACGATAGTTTCCATGCGAGCAACGCAAGTTGTCACTGTCGTTCTAATTGCAATCGCTGTGCGCAGTCTTGGTGGCCTGGTCAAGCAAGACTTACCACTCTTGGCGACGATTGGCGCTACTGATGCTGGC
>JBIIFI010000019.1:0-8321 GCA_044237405.1 Candidatus Nanopelagicales bacterium
GACGAGCAACTCGAACTCTTATTCGCAACGCGACCAGATTTGCTGCACCCAGTCCCAACGGACTTAAGTCAACTGGCAGTGCGAGCCACAACCTCCCCTAGTGTTAGCGCTGCGCTGGATGCCTTAAATCACATTGAGCTAAGTGTCTGCGAAGTTCTTGCTGCCTTACCTGATCCAACTTCGCTTGCGGATGTCCATGCCGGGTTACTTGGTGCTGCTGGATATCAAGCCGGTGCGATTGACACAGCTATCCATCGATTACTTTCTAGTGCAATAGTTTGGGGCGCAGAAGACGAACTGCATCTAGTGCGGGTGGCGCGTGAATCATTCGGTGCCTATCCATGCGGTTTGGCTGCATCATTTTCTGAGTCGCGTCGGCAAGTTCGAGAATATGCAGCTAAGAAAAATCTAGCGGCCAAAACTTTGGCGAGCGGACCCAAAGATGTTCGCGACATCATGGATCAACTTTTGTGGGGTACGCCAGCTGGAACTATGCGCCAAGCAAATCGTTCCGTGCGAATCGAAGATGCAAAGTCTCCACTGGAGTGGTTACTAGCGCATGAACTGATCGTGCCCACGAATGATTCAACAGTCGTAGTGCCGCGTGAAGTTGCGTTGGCACTTCGTGACGGTTTACTGAAACAGGAAATTAGAACTGATGGCGGTCAGCCAATTCTGGGTCAGGTTGATGTTAAGCGAATCAATGACACTGGCGCGCATGCTGCACTTGATTTTGTTCGACTAGTCGAGACTTTACTTGAAGCCTGGTCAATCGAACCGCCTGCGCAATTACGTGGTGGTGGCTTGGCTATTCGTGATCTAGCAACTGCCAAAGAATTGTTGCGAGTTTCAGAACATTTAACTGCATTGGTTATTGAAGTGGCATTTGCTGCCGGCTTACTCGGTGCCGATGCAACTGATGGCTGGTTACCAACTACTGCTTACGACCGCTGGCTAAGTATCGACGATGCATCCAGGTGGACCGTGCTCGCGCAAGCCTGGCGCGATATGGCTCGGGCTGCCCACGTTGTAGGTGGCGACGGAGCCGACCGTATTAACGCGTTAACATCCGCAGTGGAACGAGGATTTATAAATCCGCTTCGCATTTCTTTATTGGATATTTATGTCGGGTTACCTGAGGGCACAACTACTAGTGCGGAAATCTTGACCGATCACTTGGACTGGCATCGACCACGGCGTTCATCACTAGTTCGAGCTTCGGCGGTATCTGCAGTCTTGGCTGAGGCTGCAGCTCTTGGCATCACTGCGCTGGGCGCTTTGACATCATTTGGAAAAGCGATCTCACAAGGGCAAGAGCCAACAAAAGTTTTGGGTGCGTTACTGCCAGATCCAGTTGATCACATCATTGTGCAAGCTGATCTAACTGCGTTGGCACCTGGACGTTTGCCTGCAAATCAGCGCAGAACTATGGCAGTGCTTGCTGATGTGGAATCAACTGGGGCTGCTACCACCTATCGCTTTACTGAGAATTCAATTCGCCGCGCGCTTGATCAGGGTCAAGCTGCAAACGACATTATTGAATTCTTATCGGGTTTATCTCGCACGCCACTTCCCCAACCATTGACATACATGATCGAAGATGTGGCTCGCAAACATGGCGTGCTGCGCGTTGGTGTTGCTTCGATCTATTTGCGCTGCGATGACGAGCAACTCATTGCTAGTGTGCAAGCAGATCGAAGGCTAGCTTCCCTTAAGTTTCGACAATTAGCTCCTGGGATAGTGGTTAGCTCTTCGCCAGCGGACATTGTGTTAGAAAAGCTTCGCGATTGCGGTTACGCCCCAGTAGCTGAGAGCGCGGAAGGTACTGTGCTAATTCATCGCCCAGATACCAAGCGAACTTCTGTTAAGTCTGCGATTTCACCAGTGACCGTAACTGGCCCTTCCTCTAGGTTGGTTGCCGCTGCGGTAAAGGCACTACGCGCAGGTGAGCGAGCCGAAGCAAGTAAACCCGCGCCTACTAATGGGCCGCGAACTACAACATCACAGACTCTGACGCTATTAAACGATGCGCTAGCCCGAGGTAAAGAAGTATGGATCGGATACGCCGACAAGGGCGGAATGACTAGTGAACGAATAGTTGAACCTCTCACCATTACTGGTGGTTTCTTAACTGGATTTGATGTGCGAACAAATGAAGTTCGTACCTTTACGATTGCGCGCATTACCGGCGCAGAACTTGCCGAGAACGTTGACGAAGAAGGAACTGCCTGATGACTGATGGCCCATTAATCGTACAAAGCGACAAAACTTTGTTGCTGGAAATCGAGCACGAATTAAGTGGTGAATGTCGTCACGCCATTGCTCCGTTTGCTGAGCTTGAACGCGCTCCGGAACACATTCACACTTACCGCATCACGCCGCTTGGGTTATGGAATGCTCGCGCCGCACTTCATGACGCCGAATCAGTTGTCGATACCTTGCTGAAGTACTCGCGCTACCCAGTGCCGCATGCATTATTAGTTGACATAGCTGAAACTATGGCCCGATACGGTCGCCTGCAATTACATATGCATCCAGTCCACGGTTTGATTCTGACTGCAAATGATCGCACTGTCTTGGAAGAGATTTTGCATTCCAAGAAAATCAAGCCACTCGTTGGCAAGCGCATTGATGAAGACACTATTGCGGTTCACGCAAGCGAACGTGGAAATATAAAGCAAGCACTACTGAAACTCGGCTGGCCAGCCGAAGACTTAGCTGGTTACGTTGACGGCGAAGCCCATCCAATCGCGCTCGCTGAAGATTCCTTTGAACTTCGCACCTACCAGCGTGAAGCGGCTGAAGGTTTTTGGCACGGTGGATCAGGTGTTGTCGTACTGCCGTGTGGTGCTGGCAAAACTATTGTTGGCGCTGCTGCGATGGCACTTGCTGGCGCAACAACTTTGATCTTGGTAACTAATACGGTTTCAGCGCGACAGTGGAAGGCTGAATTACTTAAACGCACCACACTCACTGAGGAAGAAATTGGCGAGTACTCGGGCGCACGCAAAGAGATTCGCCCAGTCACAATTGCTACTTATCAAGTTATGACTACTCGTCGTCAGGGTGTTTACGCACACTTGGAATTATTCGATGCTCGCGACTGGGGTTTGATCATTTACGACGAAGTGCATTTACTTCCAGCGCCGGTATTCCGATTCACTGCTGACATTCAGGCTCGTCGTCGTCTTGGACTAACCGCTACTTTGGTTCGTGAAGATGGCATGGAAGGCGAAGTGTTCTCGCTAATTGGTCCAAAGCGTTATGACGCACCTTGGAAAGACATCGAGGCTCAGGGTTACATTGCACCTGCTGATTGCGCCGAAGTTCGCGTGACGTTGCCTGATGCTGAGCGCCTGGCTTATGCAATGGCAGAGCCTGAGGAACGATATCGCTTAGCATCCACTACTTCATACAAGAACCGAGTAGTTGAGCATCTAGTGAACTTGCATCCTGATGATCACATTTTAGTAATTGGTCAGTATTTGGATCAGCTCGATGAAATCAGTACGCATCTCGGGGTGCCAACAATTACTGGAGCTACTCCGGTTAAAGAGCGTGAGCGATTGTTCCAATCTTTCCGAGATGGTGAAACTCGAGTTCTTGTAGTTTCTAAAGTTGCTAACTTCTCGGTTGACTTACCTGAGGCTGGCGTGGCGATTCAAATCAGTGGCACATTTGGATCCCGGCAAGAAGAGGCTCAGCGCTTAGGTCGAGTGTTGCGTCCTAAGGGTGATAAGCGTTCCGCGCATTTCTACACAATCGTCACGCGCGACACGGTAGATGCTGACTTTGCCGCTCATCGTCAAAGATTCTTGGCTGAACAGGGGTATGCCTACCGAATCCTGGATGCTGACGACCTCTTATATGGTTCCCCTGCCCCTGACTAAACCAAATGTGGGGTTATCCCCGTAATTCGTATTTGTCCTAAAAGTCCGTTAATACCATTGGTTTCCAAGGGGATGTGGGTTATGGACAAGAAATTTCTATCGGGCAAAGCGGATTTACCGGACACGAATTCACCGCGTCCAAACTTGGCAGATATTCCAAGCATGGATAACGTGCTGGAACTTTATGAAAAAGTTCTATCAGAGCTTGATCTCGCTATTTCATCACAGCGCGAATTCGCTGCTGACAACAAGCGCGTAAGTTAATCGTTTTCGGCGCAGCGGCCGACATTTTGAAGAACCCCAAATTGAATGTGGCTATTGCGGCTATGGCTTCGCGGTGCTAGAAATCAACTTTGCAAAGATCACGTATCGCTTATTCGTCGGACCATCGGTTAGGCAAGTTGTTATGGTGAGCCAGCTCTTGCCGTCGCCATCAGATTTGATGCTTGGATTTTTGTATACGGTATCCATACTTTTTTCATTTACAGTTTTGGTGTTAACTACTTCATAAACATAGTTTGCGTCGTAAGTTTCAATTTCGATCAGGTTCCCATCCCCGATCCCAGCGTAATTTGCAAACGGTGTCCATTGATTACCACTATGCCCTGCCACAGCAAAGTTTCCTTTCTCACCAGGGAACTCGGTTTTTTCGTAATGTCCAATGCCAAGATGATCCAGAATATCCAGGGATGTTCCCTCCGAAATTGTTCTGGCCCAATCTGATCCAAGTATGGGGATTCGCATGATGGCGAACTTTTCTCCTAGTTCAGGTTTTCCTGCGACTAGTTGTACCGGTTCAGGTGACACTAATGGTGTTGGAGTGGCTGGCGAGGTAGGCAACTCCGATGGGCTCGCAAACAACTGCTGTGCGCGTTCGGTATCACTGCTTGCTTTCAAGTACCCAGATAAGAAGCCAAACCAAATGCCAGTGGCAACAAGTACGCCACCCAGAATGATTACTAGTAGAAAGAACTTGTTACTGGAATTTTTCATGAGGCATTAAGCCGAAAGATCAGGCTTTCTTTCGACGTCTAAGCAGGCCAACGGATCCACTAAGGATTGCTGCTAAGCCAAGGCCCACAAGTCCCAAGAAATTGGTTTCAGTCTCGAGACCAGTATCGGCCAGAGCTTCAGTGTCAGTAAGTTCTGGCTCTCCACTTGGTTCCGGGTCCGGAGTTTCACCGATTTCATATGCACCAACGTCGTAGCCAGAACCTTGTGGCCTGAATACGCCGCGTTGATCTGTACTCGAATAGTTATACGCTGGTGAAGGATCTGGGGCTGGTTGTGCAATACCAGTTGATGTGGCGCCGTAAAAATCACGAGCAATACTATCGGCGCCAATTTCAATGGTTTTAGTTGTACCCGAATTCTCTGGATTAGTGGAGTTCAAGTTCGGAATACCAAGACCGATGTCTAGGTCCGTCACAGACACCAATTCCGATGCACCGTCGCCTGGTCTTGTTGCGTCAACTACAAATGATGAGTCGGTAAATAGATTGGCACCTAGATCTCCGGCGCTGCCACCATCGCCGATAACTCGACTTGCATCATCGTTCGCCAAAATGTTGCCGAAAAGATCCGCAACACTATGGTCTATAGTTCCGGAAGTTGCAACGCTAGCTTTGTTATTCCAAAATGTGCTGTTACGAATCATTGAACCTTCAGATAAGGAAATCGCTGCAGCATTCGGCGCACTATTTTCAACAAAAGTTGAATTATTAAGATACAAAGTAGCGCCAGCCATCTTGGTACCTCCTCCACCGGGCTCGCCACCACCATAAATCGCTCCACCTTCAAGTGCTAGGTTTGATTCAAAAGTTGAACCCTCAATGGTCAGAAATTCGGCGCCAGTAGAAAAGATTGCCCCACCAGAATCTACTGTTGCGTTTGATTTGAAATTCGAATTGGTAACAAAGGTCCCGTTGTTTGTATAGACCGCGCCACCAGGTCCCGTAGATACATTTCCCTCAAATGATGAGTTAGTAATGCTAGTCGTGCCATCGTTTGATTCGTTAACACTAATCGCGGCCCCAACGCCGCTTGAGGTCAAGTTTGTGAATACGGAGTCAGTTACTTGCAAACTTCCTTCAGCATAAATTGCTGATGAGACATCCACTCCAGGTGCGTCATCCGGATCAGAAAACGTTGAATTAGAAACTAAAAGTACTTTGTCATTGTAGGAACGGATAAAGTATAGAAATGTTGGTCCTACGCTTTGGGTGAAGTTTATGTTGGAAATTTCGAGGTTGGCCAGGCCGTCAAAACCAATTATTGTGGTTTCGCCGCTAAATTGCACACCTAAGGTACCGTTGGTTGGCCCAACGATCGCTGTCGGTTGTTGAAATATATATCCCTCAGCAAAATCGCAATCACCTGTGAAATTCGCGGTAACCGTCCCGCCAGCTACCTCCAAAGCGGTAAGGTCCATCTCAAGTTCAGAGCAATTCGTGGGAGTAAGGGTGAGTGCTGCCTGCGCAGGACTGGCAAGTCCATAAGTTCCAGTAACAACACCAGCAACTGTTAAGTAAGTTAAGCCCGCTTTACGGAGATTTGATTTAGTTCGGATTTGCTTACGACGCTGAGCACGATTCATACATTCAGTGTGGTGCCTAAAAGTCGAAATACAAAGCCAAATGAGTCAAAGTTCATCAAGATAGAAAAATCTAATTTGGATAAACGGACTAATCGGACATTACATCTAATAGCTCGAGCTCAGTCCAGTCTGATTGATATGACTCATCGACTCGATACCACTCGCGTCGCTTCCAAACATTCTGCCAATTTGCGTTTTGCATCCGTCGGAAAACTACCGGCAGTTCTAATTTGAACGCGTCCAAGATTTCAATTTCAATTTCGCTCTGCTCTTCAGCATCAAGCTCAGTCTCAACATGATACAAAAATACAATCGCATCGTTAAAAAGAATTATCTGAAAGTCTCGAAGTTTTCGGTTCCCAAGCATCTTGCTATCGAAGAATGTAACCAACCGGAATTCCCCATTAGGCAACGTGATGCTTTCTCGGATTCGACCATTAATTTGATTGAGTACTGGCCAGTTCAATCCGGTATCGCAAGGTTCACCAAACTCAGCGATGTCTCCAATGTCATATCTAATTAGTGGCATTGCAAAATTGTGAAGTGAGGTAATCAGGACTCGACCAGGTACTCCAACTTCACATGCCTTGCCCTCATTGTCGACTACTTCAACGACCAAACTTGGTGAGCAGATATGCAAGTGATCATGGATAGGGCATTGCAAGGCAATGTATCCAAATTCTTCAGATGAATAGCGATCAATAATGCGGCCAGCAAAAACATCATTTACCAGTTCCCGCAACTGGGGGTCGATTCGATCACTGGCAGCTAAAAACTGTTCAATTTTAATTGGTTCGTAGCCGCTAGCAAGTTGCGCAAGTGCCAGTTGTCGAGTTACGACGCCGTTAACAAAAAGGTAATCTGGGCGAAGTCGATGCAATTCATCTAATAATTCCGGGATACTTCGTTTTAAGATGCTGCGTGAAGTATGTACGCGAGTTGCTCCGATGTAACTTAGCGGTGGCCCAAGGGGGGCATCATCGAGTTCAGTTTGCACGATTCGAAATGTCGAAAGCGTTTTAGAAGTATCGCGATTGTTTAACTGCCATTCTGTGAGAGTTAGCGCGTCATACTCGGCGCTATAAAGCGGTGCAAATTTCATTACCGAAACTGGCTTACCGGTAGATCCCGAGGTAGCTTGAATTGCAAAGTCATTTGGATCGTGTTCAGGTGACTTAAAATATAGCCCATCAAAATTCTCTTGTACCTGACGCCGAGAAAGAATTGGCAATGACTGCAATAAGGCCTGTAGTGATTCAGAGGAATCGACATTAGCAATGGCTTCAAGAGAGTTGGTGTACCAAGGGATTCGTTGTTTGGAAAACTTAACAATCTCTTTTAGCTCGTTTAATGCGTAGTGATTTACTTCCGCACTACTGGCTCTCGCAAGATCTAGAAATTGATCTCGAAATTGCAAAACCATGCGACGTCTATTCTCAGCGCCAACTGCATTCGCATCACTCACACGACACACTCTACGGAAATTGTTGCAAAACTAAGAACGACCCCGAGAAATTCTCGAGGCCGCTCTTATTAGAACTTGATTGGTATGGACTTGTTAGAAGTCCATTCCGCCCATGTCGCCGCCGCCAGCCATTGGTGCAGCCTTTTCAGGCTTGTCAGCAATAACCGCTTCAGTTGTTAGGAATAGTGCAGCAATTGATGCAGCGTTCTGAAGCGCAGAGCGAGTTACCTTAGCTGGATCGATGATGCCAGCCTTGATTAGATCTACGTATTCTCCAGTTGCAGCATTCAAGCCAAAGCCAGGTGCCAGGTTACGAACCTTTTCTGCCACAACTCCACCTTCAAGACCAGCGTTCATTGCAATCTGCTTT
>JBIIFI010000020.1:0-8259 GCA_044237405.1 Candidatus Nanopelagicales bacterium
TAGCGCCGGGCCAAAATGCCCAAACTAAAAGTCCCGCAATGCTTGCGAGAAATATAAAGAGCGACCGGCCAGGACGGTAATGCTGAGCCACTTATATAGCCTTTTCATTAAGGAAACAGGAGTGTGCCGGAAGCACTGTCTAAGTTTAGCGGGCAATTGCAGAGTGGTTGCGCCTGGCTATTGCTCATCAAGCGGTAATTGATTGGGCAGTTTTGGCACATTTCTGCCTAAAGCTCCACATGCAGCTGGAGTTGCCACACGCCCCCGAGGTGTCCGAGTGATTAAACCTTCCCGAACCAAGAACGGCTCACAAACGGTATCTACTGTCTCTGGTTCTTCACCGACTGCCAGTGCCAAGGTGGAAAGCCCAACTGGACCACCATTGAATTTATCAATCAAGGCAAGTAGTACTGCACGATCCAAGCGATCTAGGCCCAAGTCGTCTACTTCATAAAGCTCAAGCGCGGCTTGAGTGCGCACCAATGTAAGTTCGCCGTCGTGATGAACTTGGGCATAATCACGAGATCGTCGCAGCAATCTATTGGCGATTCTTGGTGTGCCCCGAGATCGTTTGGAAAGTTCGGTGGCTGATTCTGAATCGATACCGATACCAAGTTGCGAAGCGGATCGCTGAACAATTGCCTCAAGCTCCTGCGGATCGTAATAATCCAGGTGTGCAGTGAAGCCAAACCTGTCGCGCAGTGGCGCTGGCAGCATGCCCGCTCGAGTGGTGGCGCCTACCAGTGTGAACGGCGGTAACTCAAGCGGAATAGATGTGGCGCCCGGTCCTTTTCCAACCATGACATCAACACGAAAATCTTCCATCGCCAAGTACAGCATTTCCTCAGCAGCTCGCGACATTCGATGTATCTCATCCAAAAATAAAACTTCGCCAGGCACCAAGCTGGACAGAATGCTTGCCAGATCTCCCGCGTGCTGAATAGTTGGCCCGCTTGTTATGCGCATTGGCGCGCCAACTTCAGAGGCAATAATCATCGCTAATGTTGTTTTGCCTAAACCTGGTGGACCAGATAGCAGAATATGGTCGGCGCTGGAGTTTCGTTGCTTAGCTGCGCTAAGCACTAGTTGCAACTGATCCTTGACCCGCTTTTGACCAACAAACTCATTTAGTGAAGTTGGGCGTAATGCTGCATCTGCAATACGTTCAGTCTCTGAAATCTCTGCGCTAACTATTCGATCACTCATGCGCCCGCCAGAATTTGCAATGAACGTCGCAATAATTCAGAGATCGCAGTTCCTTCATCAAAGCCCTCTTCAATGACAGCGCTAATTGCTCGTTGCGCGTCCCTACTCGACCAACCTAAACCAAGTAACCCTTGTTCAACTTGTTGTTGCCATTGCGCTGAGTCATTGCTAGTTTTGCCTGCGCCATTTGTTGGAATGCCTATTCGATCCTTGAGTTCAAGTACTAGTCGTTGCGCACCCTTGGCTCCGACACCCGGTGTCTGCTTAAGTCTGGCGAAATCTTCGTTACCGATGGCATGACGAAGCTCCAAGGCGGGTAACGCAGATAAAATCGTGAACGCGAGTTTTGGACCAAACCCAGAAACACCTTGCACGACTTCGAACATTTCGCGATTCTCCGAGTTTGCAAATCCAAAGAGTGTTAGTGAGTCTTCTCGCACCACTAATGATGTGAAAAGTGTCAATTCAGTCCCCACGCGCGCCTCGGCAATAGTGTCAGGAGCGCACATAACCATCATTCCCACGCCACCGATTGCGATCACTAAAGAATCAACACGGATTTCTAAAACTGGACCACGGATTGAGGAAATCATTTAGCACTCGCTATCGCTATTTTTGACAAGTGTTCTGAAATTCGCGCATTACCTTGTCCCTTCCAAGCGTGACACAACGCCAGTGCAAGCGCATCTGCTGCGTCCGCTGGTTTGGGAGGTTCGGCAAGATTTAGCAACCGAGTTACCATCGCAGTAATTTGAGTTTTATCTGCCCGTCCGTATCCGGTAACTGCAGCCTTAACTTCAGTGGGTGTGTACATTGCAACTTCCAAATGATTGCGCGCTGCGAGCAGCATTGCTACTGCGCTGGCTTGCGCTGTGCCCATTGCAGTTCGCACGTTGTGCTGACTGAATACTCGTTCAATTGCCACCGCGTCAGGCTGATACAACTTAAAGAGTTCACCCAATCCAGTTTCCAACTCGAGTAGACGCAGCGGAAGTTCGTTGGTGCTAGGGGTTCGAACCACATGAACTCCTACAAAGCTCGCGCGTCGATTTGAGTTCAGATCCACGACACCAACGCCACATCGCGTAAGGCCAGGGTCAATCCCCAAAATCCTCATAAATCCTCCGAACATCTGTTCGAAAGCCTATGCCATATTGGTCGAAATATGGCGGATTTAGGGCTCTAGGCGTTCAATTCCGCCAAAACTTCATCAGAAATGTCAATGTTCGTAAACACATTTTGCACATCATCAACATCTTCTAGCGCCTCAATGAGCGTGAAGACTTTCCGAGCGGTTTCGGCATCTACTGGCACGGTTAAGTTGGGTACAAATGTGGACTCTGCGGATTCGTAATCAATTCCTGCTGCCTGCAAGGCCTGGCGAACTGCAACTACATCCTTGGATTCGCTGATCACTTCAATACTTCCACCATGATCATTTACTTCCTGGGCGCCAGCATCCAAAACGGCATCCAAAATCTGTTCTTCGGAGGCTGCGCCTTCAGGCACCATAACCACACCTTTGCGTTCAAACATGTAGGAAACCGAACCTGGATCAGCCATGTTTCCGCCGTTACGGGTTACTGCTACTCGAGTATCAGATGCGGCTCGATTTCGATTATCTGACAGGCATTCGATCAATAATGCAACACCATTAGGTCCATAGCCTTCATACATGATGGTTTGATAATCAACGCCACCAGCTTCAACGCCTGATCCCCTCTTTACCGCCCGATCAATGTTGTCGTTTGGTACCGAAGTTTTCTTGGCCTTAGTGATCGCATCATAGAGAGTCGGATTTGCAGCAGGGTCGCCTCCACCTACTCGCGCAGCAACCTCAATGTTTTTAATCAACTTTGCAAAAAGTTTTCCACGCCGTGAATCGATAACGGCCTTTTTGTGCTTAGTAGTCGCCCATTTTGAGTGGCCGCTCATGATGACCTCACCATTTCTACAAAATACTTATGAATTCTTAAGTCTGACGTTATCTCAGGGTGAAATGAAGTTGCCATCAGGTTGTCCTGTCGCACGGCCACTACTTGATCTGTGCCAGTTAGGGATTGGTTGGCCGGAATCGCGGCCAGTACCTCTACTGAATCACTTGCTGCCTCAACTAACGGAGCTCGGATAAACACTGCATGATATGGATCTTCGCCAATTACTGGAATTTGCAAATCGATTTCAAAGGAATCTACTTGTCGACCGAACGCATTGCGCTTTGCGGTTATTTGCAAGCCACCAATAGTTTCCTGATCAGCCCTGCCATCGGTTAACTTCTCGGCCAGCATGATTAAGCCAGCGCATGAACCGTACATAGGAATTTGGCTGCGCAGTTCTCGCAGTGGCCCGAACAGATTGTTCTTAACAGCCAAAATGCTCATGGTTGTTGATTCCCCGCCAGGAATAACTAGGCCAGCAATACCCTTGAGTTGGTCAGCGGATTTAACCAGCCGAACTTCAACATCTAATTGCGTTAGGCAATGTGCGTGTTCCCGCACGTCACCTTGGATTGCGAGAACCCCAATAACTGGGGACATAGCAACTACCAGCCGCGCTCAGCTAAACGATGTGGAACTGGGATATCAGCAACATTGATTCCAACCATTGCTTCACCAAGTCCACGTGATGCTTTTGCAATCTCAGCCGGATTATCAAAGTGCAGGGTTGCCTGCACGATTGCGTTTGCCCGTTTAACTGGGTCGCCAGACTTGAAGATTCCAGAACCAACGAACACGCCGTCAGCACCTAATTGCATCATCATTGCTGCATCTGCTGGAGTTGCGATTCCACCAGCAGTAAACAGCACAACTGGTAGCGCGCCTTTTTCGGCAACTTCGCAAACTAAATCGTATGGTGCCTGTAATTCTTTTGCTGCAACATAAAGTTCATCTTTACTCATAGATGACAGTCGGCGAATTTCGCCCTTTATAGTGCGGATGTGACCTGTTGCATTCGAAACGTCCCCGGTACCCGCTTCACCCTTAGAGCGAATCATTGCTGCACCTTCGTTAATGCGGCGAAGTGCTTCACCAAGGTTGGTCGCGCCGCAAACGAAAGGAACGGTGAATTCCCACTTGTCAATGTGATTAATGTAATCAGCTGGTGTCAAAACTTCGGACTCGTCAATGTAGTCAACGCCAAGACTTTGAATAACTTGCGCTTCAACAAAGTGGCCGATGCGCGCCTTTGCCATAACTGGAATTGAAACAGCCTTAATAATTTCCTCGATCATGTCTGGATCGGACATGCGAGCTACGCCACCTTGTGCACGAATGTCAGCAGGAACGCGCTCTAGTGCCATAACTGCAATTGCGCCAGCGTCTTCGGCAATTTTTGCTTGCTCAACATTTACTACATCCATGATGACGCCACCCTTGAGCATGTCGGCCATGCCGCGCTTCACTCGTGTGGTTCCAGTAACGCCAGTTTTGTTTGCTTCGGTTGCCATTAGGTCCTCTTAGTTATTGCTTAGGTTTCCCCCAGTCTAGCGAGCCTTAGCCCAAGCGCGAATCGGCTAAAGCGGGCGGAATCTGATAGTCAAAATCTATGGTTTGGGGTCTAGCGGCGTGCCCAGCAAGACGGAATATTCGAACAATTATTTGTTCCCTAATCTCAAGGCAATCGCGTACCGCATCCGTATGAAATTGGTGGCTCATTGCGATTCGATCGCAAACTTGGGCCAATTCATCGAGCAGTTGCGAGGCATATTCATTACTTCGGATTTCGTTGACTTCTTCATCCTCATCCAAGGTCATTAATAAGATACCGGTCAATTCGTCTTCAACCTGGACTCGCACGGCCGATGAGACCTCCTGCAAGATGAGAGTTTCGTGCGCAGCCTGACCCCAGAGAACTGACAGCGCAGGGTCAATTCCAGGTACTGCGGCAAGCTCGGCAACTATCCCGCCGCGGCGAACGAGTTGCCCATGCAAAGCAAGTTCAGCAACATCTATTCTGTGATGCAGGCGATCAAGTCGTCCGGCTTGGTGGCTGAGGTACCAAACACTAAACGCGATAATCAATAATCCAAATATCACTTGATTACTCATGACTCACCTCTTCGCTCTGGAGAAATTCTTCCGCGCCCAAGTCGACCAATCATCTGGCCCGTAAGATCCGGCTCTACCTTAACTCCTGGCACGCTCACCGACTCATACACGTTAATTATCTTTTGAGCCACTACTGTCCAATCGAATTCAGCTGCGCGCAACTTGCCTTGCGCGATCAACCGAACACGCATTTGTTCATCGGCAAGTAATTTGCAAATCACTGCTGCCAAATCTTCCGGATTCTCATTTTCAAATGTCAAACCTGCCCGACCAAAATCTAGAACTCGCTGGAATGCATCGAGATCGCTAGCAATCACTGGAGTGCCACTTGCCATAGCCTCAAGTAACACAATGCCAAATGACTCACCTCCAGTATTTGGCGCAACGTAAATTGTCCCCGATGCCAAGACGCTGGATTTGTCCTCAGCTGCGATCATGCCCAGGACCGTAACGCTAGCGCGATCAGCATCCGAAAGATCTTGCAAATTCTCATTCGGGTCACCAGGACCGGCAATCAATAATCTGATTTTTGGAAATTGCTTGCGGATGATTGGGTAGGCCGCAATCAACACCGATAAACCTTTTCTAGGTTCATCTCCTCGCCCAAGGAACACGATTGATTC
Source organism: Candidatus Nanopelagicales bacterium (assembly GCA_044237405.1). Classification (GTDB taxonomy): domain Bacteria; phylum Actinomycetota; class Actinomycetes; order S36-B12; family UBA5976; genus UBA5976. Next base: position 5,879 of record JBIIFI010000020.1, read on the forward strand.
ATTTACCCCTGGCCAACCAAACATCGGTTTGGCGTCAGTGAAAGCTGAGATGTCTACACCGTTGGGTATCACTACTGCATCACCACCAACGTGTTTGATAAGCGTGCTGCGCGCGGCCTCGCTGACTGCGATTCTGGCTGCGACCTTTTCCATTGCAGTTTGTGCCAACTTGGAAAGCGTTAGCATCATTCGGGATTTATCCATCGAAGAATGCCAGGTTGCAACTATCGGACCTTTAGCGGCCCAGCAAGCAAGTACTGACAAACTTGGTGCCAGCGGTTCATGAACATGCAGGACATCAAACTCGCCTTCTTCGATCCACTTTGACACTTTGCGCGCTGCTAACGGTCCAAAACTGAGTCTGGCTACTGATCCGTTGTATTTAACTGCGCGCGGTTTTCCCGTAGAGACAACAAAGGGCGGGAGTAACTCATCAAATTCTGCGGGGGCAAGCACGCTCACTTCGTGACCTAACCGGATGAGTGTCTCGGCTAGATCGTGGACGTGCGCACTGACGCCGCCGGGAATATCCCAGCTATAGGGGCAAACGATTCCGATCCGCATTATTGCTTCGCTAACTTAGTGGTCAGGTCGGACCAAACCGGTTGCAATTGATGCCAGTTCCCCGGGTGCGCCGAGATGTGCTTTTCAAAATTAGTTGCTATTAGTTTCGTGATTTCTTGAGCTCGACGAAGCCGCTCGCGTCCTTGCACTGGAGATCGATCAAATTCGATTTCCTTATCAAACTCGATAACAAGTGTTTGTCCGTCATACCAAGGCGCGCAAGTGAATAATGGTCTACCGGTATCAAGTGCGAGCAACGCAGCGCCAATCGGTAACGAAGCGCGGTGTCCAAAGAACTCGACTCCCATGCCATTCTTGGCGACATCTCGATCCCCTAGCAAGGCGACTAATCGACCTTGATTGACGTGATCGCGCAGATATTCGTAAGTTCCACCCTCACCAGTAAGTGGCATGATCGTGATTCCAACCGCGCTTCGCATAGCTAGAAACTTTTGGAAAACACCTTCGGGTCGTAACCTTTCGGCAACTGTACAAAGCGAACCGAAATATTGCGCTGCCCATGCCCCAGCCCAATCCCAGTTGGCGGTATGTGGCAGCGTCAAGACCACCCCCCCAGTTGACATGGCGCTTCTCACTGATTCTGAATTCACTGTTCGAACATTGTCAATTATTTTCTCGCTGGACCAACGTGGCAACAAAAAAGTTTCACAGTAATAGCGCATGTAACTTCGCATTGCGGTTCTACTAAGTGGCCTAATTCGCTCATCAGTAGGATCGCAATCAAGTACCCGGGACAGATTCAATTCAAGTTGCCTTGTTCCGGTTAACTTAAATCGCCACGAGAGCTTGCCCAGTAGGTCGAAAATTCGATAGGTAACAGGGCCTGGCAGAACCCAGAGTACATTCCAGCCAAACCAATAAGCAGCATCAACTGCCTTGGATTTCAATTTCATGCGACCAGCTGTTTTCGAACAAACAAAATGCGTTGCACAACAGTGATTGCGGAAAGTACAGCGAGCAGCACAAATGCATGAACCATTACATCGCTGACCAAACTGCTAAACATTAGACCAAACCACACAATTAGATTTCGTTCAGCTCGCTCTGCGATTCCAACTGTGCAAGTAGCATTTAGTGACTCTGCTTTAGCCCTGGCGTAAGAAGTCAATAGGGCCATAACCAATGCCAATACGCCAGCAAACACAATTACTTGATTCTGTTTGGGCTCCTGATTTGCATAGAAGTAACAGATCGAGCCAATAACTGCCGCATCTGAAACTCGGTCAAGGGTTGAATCTAGAAATGCTCCCCACGGACCGGAAGTACCGAGCATTCTGGCCATGGTGCCGTCTAACAAATCAATCGAACCAAAAATTGCGAACAAGATTGCTCCCGCGAGGAACTTGCCCTGCGCAAGAAACCCCACAGATACGCCTACGGTTGCCGCACACCCGAACCAAGTAATGGCGTCCGGAGTCACTTTCGCCTTAATCAGGAAACGAGCTATTGGGTCTACCAGATGCGAGAGCACGCGACGCGCTTTAGCGTTATCAAGCAAGTTAAATACCTCAAATACCTCTAGCCCGCTACGATTCGTAGGGTTATGACGATGTTACCTACTCACGAGTCCTTCATGGGGCATCCGCATGTTTTGGTTTACTTGGTGACTTCGGATTCTGCCGACTTAACGCTGATTTCCAGCAATCTAGCTAGTGAAGCTTCAGCAGAAGTTACTGGGGTTTTTCAGTTGGCAGACTTGCCCCTGGTCACGATTCTTGCGCATACCGAATCTCAAGTTGACACGCGGATTTTGCAATCATGTGACGCACTGGTTGTAGCACTAGATGGCTCCTCGG
>JBIIFI010000021.1:0-8203 GCA_044237405.1 Candidatus Nanopelagicales bacterium
TAGTTGATCGCGCCCAAAATACTTTTTATGCACTAGGTGCCCAGCAAGAACGACTTCGTTCCACAATGGCACTTGCCAAAGAGCGCGTGCGCTTAGGTGAAACTGAAGAAGAAGACGTGCAGCGTGGTCGCGATCCCGAAGAAATTGATCGGGAAGCACATGCGCTTCGAGTTCAAGAATCTGAACTTGCCGGACAAGTTGATGCCGATCGCTTAGCGCTTAACGCGGCAATCAGTGAGCGTACTTCTGCAGAAGCAGCGCTTGCTTCCGAAGATGCCCGGCTACATGCAGCCACGCGAGCAGTTGCCGATCGGCGTGAAGGATTGGCGCGCATTGCAGGTCAAGTGGCGGCCGCAAAATCTCGCCTAGAAGCTCGCAGCGCTGAAATCGAGCGACTCGATGAAAGATTGGCCGAAGCTCGAGACCGCGCAGATCAGGCAGCGCTTGAATTCACAGCCCTTGAAGGTCAAGTCGCCGGTATGGATGCCGGTGAACTAGGTCTGGATAGTGAACATGACCAAGCAGCAAGTGCACTAGCGACTGCTGAAAAAGAATTAGAAAACGCCAAACTCGAAGAACAAGAAGCCGAACGGGAACGCGCTGGTGCCATCGCGCGCCTAGAAGCACTTGAACAAGGCATGGCTCGTCGTGATGGCGGCGCTGCAGTCTTAGCTGCTACGGACACGATGTCTGGAATTCTTGGCTCAGTAGCGGCGCTAATGCAGATTGAATCTGGCTGGGAGTCTGCGATAGCGGCTGCGCTTGGCTCTGCTGCTGATGCAATTGCGGTGTCATCCACCGATGCTGCCGAAAATGCCGTGCGCATGTTGCGTCGTGATGATGCTGGTCGCGCCGCATTAGTTGTAGTTGGACAAAACTCCAGCGACCAAAGCCAATGGCCCACTTTAGCTGGCGGCCAGAGATATGCAATTGACCTCATTTCCTGTGACCCCGAATTACAAACTTCGTTGGCCGGAATTTTGCAGCGAGTTGTTGTCACAGATTCGCTAGAAGCAGCTCGTCAAGTTGTAACTGGCAATCGCGAACTTCGCGCTGTGACTCGCGATGGCGATCTAGTCGGACATGGCTTTGTCCAAGGTGGTTCCCAAGGCACGCAAAGTCTGGTCGAGATTCAAGCCGCTATTGATGAAGCCCGAGTCAAGTTAGAGGCTTCGGCACATCGAATCGACCGAGCTAAGTTCTCGGTAGTTGGCGCCACGCAATCTCAAGAAGCCGCCATGGTGCTAGTCAGCAACTCATTGGAACGCTTACACGAATCTGACGCCAGTATGGCTGCGATCGCAGTGCAATTAGGCAGCCTGCAATCAGTTGTTCGTAGCGCAACTGGGGAAGCCGATCGTGTTGCCGCCGCAATTGCTTCGGCAAATAAAGCCCGCGAGGATGACCTGCGCAGTGTTCAGGAATTAGAAGCCCGTTACGCCGCTGCAGAAAATGATCAAATTTCTGAAAGTGAACTAAGTGAAGACAATCGAGAGTCCATAGTCAAGAAATTAGATGAAGTTCGACAGGCAGAGCTTAATGTTCGACTTACTGTTCGAACTGGCGAAGAGCGTGTTCGGGCTCTTGGAACACAGGCTGAACAACTTGAACACGCTGCCAACTTAGAACGCACTGCGCGCGCCCGTGCCATTGAGTTGCGAGCGCGACGTCGCCGGGAAGCGCAAGTCGCCAAGGCAGTCGTAATCGCGTCCGAGACCGCATTAGATTTACTGAGTCAATCCGTGGCACTGGCTCAATTCGAGCGCGAACAGGCAGTGGCAACGCGCCAGACTGAAGAAGCTGAAGTTCGAAAGATTCGTGAGCGAATCCGCGAGCTAACTGCAGATCTTGAAGTACTTACCGACTCGGTGCACCGCGATGAAGTTGCTCGAGCCGAACAGCGATTGCGCATTGAAGCGATGGAAAACAAATCCATAGAGGACTACGGTGTTGGACCTGATGAGTTGTTGGCCGAGTACGGCCCTGAAATCCTGGTGCCACCTTCGCCTCCAGCTCCTGGCGATGATATAAACCCAGACGATCCCGAGCCAGAGCCATACCCTTATGTGCGCTCTCAACAGGAAGCTCGATTGGCATCTGCCGAGCGTTCCCTTGCTCTTCTTGGCAAAGTTAATCCGCTGGCGCTAGAAGAGTTTTCGGCCCTAGAAGAACGCCACAAGTTCTTGGGCGAGCAACTTGAGGACCTGCGCAAGTCTCGCAATGACTTAATGAGTGTTATTCGAGATGTTGATGCGCGCGTTCAAGAAGTCTTCTCACAAGCTTACGAAGATACCGCGCGCGAATTCATGACTGTATTCTCGCGGTTGTTCCCAGGCGGTGAGGCTCGCATGATCCTCACAGAGCCAAATGACTTGCTTAACTCTGGCGTTGAAATTGAAGCGCGTCCACCAGGAAAGACTTATAAGCGGCTTTCGTTGCTTTCAGGTGGTGAGCAGTCACTAACAGCAGTTGCCTTCTTGATTGCACTGTTTAAATCCCGTCCAAGCCCGTTCTACATACTTGACGAAGTTGAGGCAGCTTTGGATGACGTGAACCTTGGTCGCTTGCTCGAGATCTTGGCAGAACTGCGCGCAAATTCTCAACTCCTCATCATCACGCACCAGAAGCGCACTATGGAAATTGCTGATGCGCTATACGGCGTTTCTATGCGTGGCGATGGTGTCACCCAAGTCATCAGCCAACGCATTACTCATGATGATCATGACAATCCAGAACAAGTTGCTGATGCTCAAATGGCAACTAATTAAGGCTTGATCAGTGAATCTAGATTCTCTGTCTTTCATTGCCCCCGCAATCATTCTGGTTGCCATAATTGCCGTGGCTGGAATTTTAATTTTTCGTAACAAAAGAAGTGCCAGAAATTCTCAAATAGTTGCACCAAACAAAAGTCACGAACCACTTGTAAAAGAATCCAGTGCGCAGATTCCGCAGCCAAGTGCCTTGAGCAGCGAATCTGAATTAAGCAGCGAACAGATTCCCGGAACTATTGACTCTGTTGCATTGGCGCTCGATGTTCCCGAAACCATGGCTGCCCGTTCCGCAAAGTTGCGCGAGCGATTGGGGAGATCCCAAGGTTCACTTGGGAATGTTTTCCGCCAGGTTTTTTCTGGCACAAACATCGATGAATCTGCTTGGCAAGAACTTGAAGACACTTTGATCATGGCTGACTTAGGAGCCAGTGCAGCTGCGGGAGTAGTAGATCGATTAAAGAGTGCAGTTAAGAAATCTGGCGCGGTATCCGCGCAAGACCTTGTGGCGTTAGCAAAACGAGAACTCACCGAATTGGTAGATGGTGGCTACGACCGCTCGTTAAAAACTGATCGCCATGATGACCGCCCAGCCGTGGTCTTGACAGTGGGTGTTAACGGCACTGGCAAAACCACAACGACTGGGAAACTTGCCCGAATGCTCTCGGCGCAGGATAAAGATGTATTGCTTGGTGCTGCTGATACTTTTCGTGCCGCTGCGGCTGAACAACTGATGACTTGGGGCCAGCGAGTTGGAGTCCCTGTTATCAGGGGAGCCGAAGGCAGCGACCCTGCTTCTGTTGCATTTGAGTCAGTGACTGCCGGGATCGAGCAAGAAGTTGATGTCGTACTTATCGACACTGCTGGCCGGCTTCATACTAAACAAGGTTTGATGGATGAGCTCGGAAAGGTTTATCGAGTAGCTGGCAAAAATGGCGAAGTTGATGAAGTGCTCTTAGTTATTGATGCCACGACCGGACAAAATGGGCTAACCCAAGCAAAAGTTTTTAGCGAAGTCGTACCGGTATCCGGTGTAGTGCTAAGCAAACTCGATGGCACAGCCAAAGGTGGAATCATTGTGGCAATCCAAGATGCGCTTGGCGTCCCAGTGAAACTCGTTGGCCTGGGTGAAGGGCCAGATGACCTTGCGCCATTTAATGCCGAAGATTTCGTTACTGGCTTATTGGCTTAACGCTTTAGTTAGCCAACAGATGCTTTAGTAACAATCCCATTATCGATTTCCAGATTGATTCGATCTAGTCGATAGTCCATTGTGACTGTAAAGTTCTCAGCATCGCGGCGAACCACTCGCGCAGTTAATTGCTCGCTGCTAATTCCCTCAATAGTTTGGATTGCCTCTTCTTCGCTCATCCCGATGACTTCTTCGGCAACACCTAATGCAGTCGCAGACGGTTCGAATTGCATATCGGAACTTGAAACGTTTGGTGACGGCATGGCTGTTGAAGTTACTCCAGCATCAGGGTTTTGTGAGCTACATCCGGTCAAAAGTAAGGCTGAGACGAAAGCGGCTATCAGAGTTGATTTCATGTTTCCATTATGCCCAAATCTTGGTTCGTTAATCTTGCGCTAAAGTCAAAGGCAAATACTGGGTTGGAGTGATTGATGAACGGGCCAATTTCACAAGTTGCCAAAGCGATCGCAGGCAAGCAAATAACGCCCACGCAGGCGGTAACTAAGGCACTAGAAAACATCGAAGCAGCAAATCCAGCGCTTAACTTCATGGCGCAGCATTGCGCAGACCAAGCATTGATGGCTGCAGCCGCTCACGCAAGCGCAGGCGTACTTGCTGGAGTTCCCGTTTTAGTCAAGGACCTAGAAAATGTAAAGGGTATGCCAACTAGGAAAGGTAGTTTGTCATTAGCCAATGCTGAGCCCGAATCTGCCGATGGCACTGTTGTAGCCCGCTTAAGAGCCGCCGGGGCAATTGTGGTTGGCAAAACTACGTTGCCAGAATTTGCCATCGAGGGTTACACCGCAAACCGCGCCACTGGCGTAACGCGCAATCCTTGGAACTTAGAACTCTCTCCTGGTGGATCAAGCGGTGGATCAGCTACTGCAGTTAGCGCCGGGGTAGTCCCAATCGCAACGGCCACTGATGGCGGCGGCTCTATCAGAATCCCAGCAGCATTTTGTGGCTTAGTTGGGTTAAAGCCTTCCAATGGATTAATTGGACGCTGGCCAACACCAGACTGGATCGACTTTTCAACTGAAGGTCCATTTGCGACAACTGTTTCGGACTTAAGGCTTTTACTCTCCGTTATTGCTGGCCCGATTTCGGGCGACCCGATCGGAGCTGTTGGGTCTGGATCCGATAACTATTTAAAGTTTCAACAACAAACTCCAACGAAAATTTATGCCGCAACTCGCACCTCAGACTTCGGTGACTTACCCGCAGAACTTGCCTCGGTATTTCAGGCAGCAGTTTTGGAATTTAGCCAACAGTTCAAACTCCCGGTGGCCTGGATTGAACCAGGTTCACTTTTTGGCACATCTGATCCAGATTTGGACTGGTTCACTATGGCAACAGCAGAACATCTGGTTTCACTTGGCCGTGATTGGGTTGTCGAAAACTTCGAGTTAATGCATAACTCAAGTAAAGAGTTCTTTACTCAAGGTATGAATGCTGACTTAGATGAATACATCGAAGCTCGTCGTCGCAGGTTCGACTACATCAAGGTGATGGACGAACTGCTTTCTGGTGATGCCGTATTACTTACGCCAACAGTTGCCGAAGTCGGTTGGTATGCCGATGGCAGATTGAGTTCGGAAGTCGAAGCCAGTCTTTCACCACCGGAAAGCTATTCCACGGCGCTACAAAACATCACAGGTCATCCAGCAATTTCTTTGCCACTGCCTCTTATGAGTAGCGGCTTACCTGGCGCGCTGCAAGTGACCGCAGGTAGGTATCGGGATGACTTACTGCTTGATATTGCGCAAGCGTGGGAAGTGACCCACCCCTGGCAACTTAATGCTTCGGGTTATGAAGCTTTTGATTCGTTCTTGAATTAGCGCCGATTTAAGAAGGTGCCATCACGCTAAGTAAGTCGTAGATCACGTGTGATGCTGCAATTCCTGTCATTTGGGCATGATCATAGGCAGGTGCTACTTCCACAACATCGGCGCCAACAATGTTCATTTCGCCAAAGGATCGAATTACCTTTAGCAATTCCCGACTAGTTAGTCCGCCAGCTTCAGGTGTGCCTGTTCCTGGCGCATGTGATGGATCCAGCACATCGATGTCAATTGAGACATACATCGGGCGATCTTGCACGCGAGCCCGAATCTTGTCGATTGCACCTTGTGGGCCAATATCTTCAAATTCAATTGAAGAGAAGATTTCAAAACCTAAACTCTTGTCTTGATCGAGATCTTTGGCAGAATACAGCGGACCTCGAATGCCAACATGGATCGAACCTTCTTTATCGATCAAACCTTCTTCAGAAGCGCGTCTAAATGGTGTGCCATGGGTGTAGTCCTCGCCAAAGTAAGAATCCCAAGTATCTAAGTGTGCATCAAAGTGAACCACGCTAATTGGCCCATGTTTAGCTGCCATGGTTCGAAGCAGTGGAAGCGCAATCGTGTGATCGCCACCAATAGTAATCAATCGCTTAGCTCGTTCATGCAGATTCCTGCTGCCGCGTTCGATTTGTGCGATTGCTTCTTCAATATGAAATGGATTGGCTGCAATGTCGCCAGCATCTGCTACTTGTTGAGAGGCAAACGGCGACTTACTGCCTGCAGGATTAAACGGTCGAAGCAAGCGGGAGGATTCGCGCACATGACTTGGCCCAAATCTGGCACCTGGCCGGTAGCTCACTCCGGTATCAAATGGAATACCGACTAAGGCCACATCTACATCGGAAACTTCATCTATGAAAGGTAGTCGCGCAAAAGTTCCCAGACCGGCGTACCGCGGTACCTGAGTGGCATCTACCTGACCAACAACATCGCCAGTTAATAGTCGGGGCAGTGATTCGTCGCTCATGTGTTTCCAATCAAGTCAGGCCAAAATTTCCTATTAAAAGGCGATTATCCAGCAAAAAATAGAAGTTAGCAGGGGGTTTGCCCGAGGTATACCAATTAGTGCAAAACCCTTGCAAGATCGATTTTCCAGGTCTACCTTTCTAATAACAGTAACGGACTTGCCGTTTCTCGGTTCGTTGAGCGTTTGGAGCACGCATGACAAAAGTTAGTATTACAGTCGATGGAGTCCTTCACGAAAGTGAGGTTGAACCACGAACTTTATTAGTTCATTACTTGCGCGAACAAGTTGGAAAAGTTGGAACCGTTGTTGGTTGCGACACATCCAGTTGTGGCGCATGCACAATTTTGCTAGATGGGCGCAGTGCAAAATCTTGCAGTGTTTTAGCCGTGCAGGCTGATGGCTCATCAGTTACCACAATCGAAGGTTTAGCTGGAGACGAGTGGCATCCAGTGCAGGCCGCATTCAAGGAATGCCATGGCTTGCAGTGTGGTTACTGCACCCCAGGAATGGTTTTGTCAGCAGTTGACTTACTGAGCGAGAACCCAAATCCAAGTGAAGCAGAAATCAGAGAAGGTCTCGAAGGCAATCTCTGCCGCTGCACCGGCTACCACAACATTGTTAAGTCAGTTGCACTTGCAGCGCAAACTATGAAGGGCGGAAAGTAATGACTGAATTAGCAGAACACGTAGCCGCTATTGGGCGTCCACTTAAGCGCAAAGAAGATGCTCGACTTTTAACTGGCAAGACACAATGGACTGACAACATCCAGTTGGCCGGTGCACTTCACATGGCAATCTTGCGAAGCCCAATGGGTCACGCCAAGATCACAAAGCTTGATGTCTCAGGCGCACTTAAGTACCCAGGTGTCGAGGCAGCTTACGGCGCAGCCGAGTTGGGTGACCTAAATGCATCCGTGCCATGTGTATGGCCAGTAACTGATGACATGGTCGCGCCTGACTTCCCAGCTCTTGCCAAGGGCGAAGTGCGTCACATGGGTGATTGCGTTGCAGTGGTGCTCGCAGGAACTGCGGCTCAAGCCGCTGATGCTCTCGAAGGCATCGTGGTTGAGTATTCAGCTCTTCCAGCAGTTATCAATATGGATGACGCAATTAAGGATGGTAGCCCGCTAGTTCACTCTGATAAGGGAACTAACAAGTGCTACACCTACAAGTTGCAACCACAAGGCGATGGCGCTTATGAAGCAGCCAAAGCTAAGGCAGACATTGTTGTTAAGCGTCGTTTTGTTAACCAGCGCTTAATCCCATCAGCCATGGAACCGCGCGCAGTCGTGGCTTCGCCAATGGGAACTTCCGGTGAACTAACAATTTGGTCCGCAACTCAGGTACCTCACGTACTTCGAGTACTTCTTGCTTTGGTCACAGGGGTATCAGAGAACAAGTTGCGCGTTGTGGCACCAGATGTCGGCGGC
>JBIIFI010000023.1:0-7964 GCA_044237405.1 Candidatus Nanopelagicales bacterium
ATGCAAACTCGGGCCTAAAGGAGGCATCATGCTGATCTCACAATCATTTGAAGTGAAGCAACCAATTGACGCAGTGTGGAAGTTCTTTGATGACATTCCACAGGTGGCAGCATCCATTCCAGGTGCAAACCTGTCCAAGGAAGTATCCAAGGACAAGTACGAAGGTGGAGTAGTAGTTTCTGCTGGTCCAGTTAAGTTGGAATTCGATGGCGTTGCTGAAGTAAAGAGCCGCGATAACGCTAAGCGCATCTTGGTTCTTGACGCTTCCGGTTCAGACAAGAAGGGTCGCGGCGCTGCTTCAGTACTGCTAACCGCTTCACTGAATCAAGTTGCAGGTGGAACCAAAGTCGACTTATCGATGGATCTAACAATCTCAGGTGCAGCAGCAAACTACGGCCGTGGCCTAGTTGCTGACGTAACCGCAGTGCTTGTGAATACAGCAACCATAAACATGGAAGCTCGGATGGATGCAATCTCTAAGGGCTTGGATCCAAATGCAGTTGGCGGCGCGAAGGCAGCTAGCGGTCTCTCGATTGGTATCAACGCATTCAAGCGTGCTACCGGTCGTGTGCTAGCCCGCTTCTTCCTTCCTTACAAGCCAGTGGCACGTCGGTAAAGGGGTATAGAGATGAGTATTTGGGCAATATTTAACATCGTCTTAGTCGTTGTAATCATTCCAGTTTTGGTTTGGCTGCTTAACGTAGTACTAAGTGCATTGGAACGCATCCGTGGCGCAGCCGATGATGCACTCGGTGGCGGAGTTGCGCTAATTGGCGAACTTGGAACCACACCTAGTTTGTTGGAAACAACTGACGAGACCATTAAAGAAGTTGCAAACGGCGCAGTTCGGTACGCCGGATCTGTTGCGAAGTTGCTGGGATAAGGGGATCACAAAATGCCAACCGTATTCGTAGTATCGCTCGTGATCTTCACGATCATTATTGCTGCAGCTGCACTTGGATTAATCCGAGTAATTCTTCACCTTCGTTCAGTCGTCAAGACTCTTGACGCGCTTGATGGTGGCGTAGCAGTGATCGTGGCACAGACATCAACCGTTACAAGTACCGTCGACTCAGTCAACGCCAACTTGGCTCCAGTGCGTAACTTCGCAGAATCGATTTAGGGGTAGTCATGACAGATTTCTTCGGTGGCCACACAGGTTGGTTGCTTGGTTATGTCATCGGTCTAGTCGTAGTACTAGTCGTTGTCGCACTTGTTGTACCGATTTTGCTTTTGGCTTGGCGCATTGGACGCCAGGCAAAGAGCATTAACACCGGATTACAGGCCGCAGAAACAAACACTGCTGGTCTTAAGAAACTTCGCATTACGATCGAGTCCGCAACGAACATTGTTGCCGGTCTAAATCGTGGCCGTACAAAGCTAGGAGGCTGAAATGGATGACAAGGTAGTAGAGCAGTTGTGGACTGTTGCAAACATCCTGGGCATTGTTGTAGTTGTTGCAGTTGCGGCGCTTCTAACAATCCTGGTGCTGCTAGTTCGCACAATTGATAAGCGAGTTGCAGCAATCAAGGCAACTTTGGCAGCAGCTAAGGACAACACTTCTAACACTGCACTAATCGGAGTAACAGCCGCTGGTGTGGATGCCGTATTAAATGAAGGTCTAGAACATCACTTGTTCTTAGGTCGCGTTCTAGAGAAGGTGCGCTCATGAGCTCATTAGCATTATGGTCAGTCATTGACGTAGTAGCTTTGATCGCTGGTCTAGCGGTGTACTTATTCATCGTTGGACGCCAGTTAACCAAGGTTGCTGGCGCCCTTGAAGAAGCAGCCGACCTAGTTTGGGAAATCAAGAAGGACGCCGAAGTAATTCACGGTGGACTAACCCAAATCAATCAAACTGGTGGAATTGTTGCTGGCGCCCTGCCGTTGCTTTACGGCATGGCTGAAGGCATCGTTACGGGCGCAACTTATGTTCCAGAGGCTCACATTGATTCAGTCAACAAGCCAGCGATGGGCGTTCGTCGTTCCCGTCAGATGCATGGCGTAGGCGTAGACATCTAAATAAAGAAACCTAAACAAAAAGAGCCGCAGGAAACTGCGGCTCTTTTTGTTGTCAAAGTTAATGTGAGGTATTTGGATCTCGATCAGTTGTTAGTGGTTCAGTAAGTGGGGTTGAATACTCGCCAATCCATTCGTCTTTCCAGGTTTTTTCGAACTTTTCTTCATTGCAACTTGGGTCATAAATCGCCATCAGCTCTTCACAAATCTGCTGGCGATGTGAGGCAAGTCCACCTGGAATATCAAAGTAGGCAACGTGCAGGTTGTATTTGGATCCCGCTCGCTCGATCCAATTAGGGGAGCGACGATGCTTGAATGGGAAACCTACCGTCGATAGATCATCCGAGTGACCAACGAAGATAACTGAGTAATCCTGGGGCTTACCTTCAATGTCATTGCGAGACAAAATCACGTAGACAGCAGGAACAGCAGGCGCCGTCCAGCCTGAAAGAACTCGTGGTCCTTCAAACGGATAGCCGGCCAAACTACCTAATCTGATCATTCGGGAATTAAGTCCAAATCTGCAAAGTCTTCATCTTCACTCATGGTGTCGGCGTCTGTAACTTCCCACTTGGGTAATGACGTCTTAGCCACTGCGGCTTCGAAAAGTTTGCGTCCTTCAAGCACGGCATCAGCAGAGTTATCAGACTCGACCATGATTTGAGCGCCGTAGGAAGTAGTTCCCATGCCAGATGCAATCCCACTAAGCGGTGCAACTGCATCAGCAAGTTCTACGATCTCTTCCAGGGTCATCTCGCGATCACCGTGCGCTACTAATGAAACACTGAACTTCATCTATCTACCCCATCCGTGATAGCTCTCGAGCAAATTCCTCGAGGCTCTTGTAATTATGACCTGAATAAATCCTGTCGATGTATGGATCTGCGATTATCATGCCAATGGTGTTTGGCTTGTAATCCTCATTGTCACCCTTATGAGGGTTCACCCAAACTACCTTGTGCGCAAGTCGAGACAGGGTCTGCATGGATTTATCCAAAACCTGGGGTTCGCCTTGATCTAGGCCATCCGAACAGATCACCACAATGGCTCCGCGGCCTAGTCTGGATCTGCGGGATTCCTTTACAAAGGTCGTAATGGCATCACCAATCCGGGTTCCACCATCCCAGTCCAATACAGACTCTCCAGCCAGGCGCATAGCCTCATCTGGCGTGCGCTTATCAATGGACTTAGTGATTCTGGTTAGCCGGGTTCCAAAGCAAAATACTTCAACTTTGGTATTGGCTCGGCGAGCAGAGTAAGCAAGTTGCAACAGGTTGCGAGAGTAATCCGCCATGGAGCCAGATACGTCAAGGATGAAGACAATAGAGCGAAGCTTTTCTTTGCGCTTGATGTACGTCAAGTCTTTTGGTTCGCCCAGGGACCGCATAGTTTCGCGCGCCATCCGGCGCATGTCTAATACTTTTCCTTTAGGAGTTGACTGAGTTCGGTAGGTTCTGCGCATTGGCGGAGAAACTTTAAGCATTGAAATCAATTTACGGAATCGATTAAGTTCTTCATCAGAGCAATCGGCAAATGCTTTATGGCGTGAGATGTCTGCGGCTGAGGCCATGTAACCTAATCGAGTTTCATCTTCGATTACCTCGCCAGGCAGGCCTTGCTCAACATTTGGAACTTCGAGAGTTGCGCCAGCGTTTGCCGAAGACTTTAGCTTTACCTTCCTGGCATCTGGTTCGTTGTCACTGATGTCCAAGAAGAAGGCCTGGAATCGCTTGTTGTAGAGCGGGACGCTATCTTTCTTACGAACCAATGTGGCCCGGCCGCTCCAATAAACATCCATGATGTCGTTGGCATTAAGAACTGAAATCGCGGAAAGGTAGGTGATTACATCGTCGGAGCCAATGACCATGCCATGAAAGCGAAGGTCGTGAGCAAACTCAATAAAGAGTTCGTCAAAGCCGGTTAGCTCAGGAGCTTGGGACGATGTCATTGAGATTCTTCATGGTGTAGTCCAGATCATCCCGATCTTTAATGACCGCACCCAGTGTGTCAGCAGCACTACTCTCATTCAGGTCACTGGCACCAAGAGCTTCTAAGGATTCAACCCAGTCAATGGTCTCGGCAACACCTGGCACTTTTTCAAGTTCCATTTGGCGTAATTGGTTAACTGCGCCAACAACCTGAGTAGCCAAGCGCTCACTAATTCCTGGCACTCGAGCGCGAACGATCTCAATTTCGCGCTCGGCATCCGGAAATCCGATCCAGGTGTAAAGGCAACGGCGCTTTAGTGCATCGTGTAATTCGCGAGTTCGGTTAGAGGTAAGGATCACGATTGGGCGGGTTACCGCAGCTACCGTACCAACCTCTGGAATTGTTACCTGGAAGTCAGAAAGCAATTCAAGGAGGAAAGCTTCAAATTCATCGTCGGCGCGATCAACTTCATCAATGAGCAGTACGCAGGTATTTCCAGCGCGCACTGCTTTAAGAAGTGGGCGCTCAAGTAAGAATTTAGGACTAAACAATTGTTCGTCAGCGTTGTCAGTTAGTTCGGCCGCAGTCAGTGAGCGGATATGAAGCATCTGACGGGCATAGTCCCATTCGTAAAGCGCATGGTTGGTATCAATACCTTCGTAGCACTGCAGGCGAATTAGTTCCCGCTGGAACATGATTGCAAGAGTTTTGGCTAACTCGGTCTTGCCAACGCCTACTTCACCTTCAAGCAATAGGGGTTTGCCAAGTTTAAGAGAAATCAATATTGAGGTAGCAAGACCACGATCGGCAATGTAGCCGAGTTCTCGCAGATCATCGGTAAGTTTTTCAACCGTTAAATCAGCAAATGGGCGAGCGGTAGTCATGGGGTATCCGAGAAATCCTTTGAATTAGTTCGAATTGCCGAAAACTAGGTCAGCAATAGTTCCGCCAGTGGCAAGCTTGCCTTCACGGGCCAACTTTGCCTTCCAGGCAGTAGCGACATCAGTGCCTTCATCGCCAAAACCTTCGTAAGTCACGTCTTTCATGTTGCGACAGACCTTATTTGGGTTGCACTCTTCATCGAGCTCAGCCATGGTTGCAGGGTTACCTTGCCAAATAGAGCGAATAGCTTCTGCGGCTTGAGTAGTCTCTTCAGACATGTGATTCCTCCCGAAAACAATGGCTTTTATGGTTCAACAGTACCACGCGCACAAGCGGTCCGCAGAGCAAAAAAACGTTGCGCAGTATAGGAAAATGCTGGAGATAGGTAGGATTACAGAATGCGCCGACTCTTTGAGATATCCCGTTATGCCGTAATCATTCCTTCCGCGGCATCGATTATTGGGGCCATTGTCCTAATGATTCTGGGATCCATTGAAATTGTGCGCTCTGCCCTTGATGTGGTTTTGAAGCAAGTTCCACTCAAGGAAACCGTTGTTGCGATCCTTACTTCTGTGGATGCAATTCTTTTGGGAACTGTTTTGTTGGTTATTGGCTATGGCCTTTACGAGCTATTTATTGATACCAACCTAGAAGTTCCAGACTGGCTAGAGATCAACACGCTCGATGACTTGAAGGCAAAGTTAATCGGTGTCGTAGTTGCGATCATCGCCGTAATCTTCGTTGGTGTTCTGGTTGATACTAAATCACCAAATGAAGTTATGTATTACGGAGTTGGTGCAGGCGCTGTCGTGCTTGCCTTGGCTGGCTTCACATATACTTCTAAAAAGTAGTTCAGTTAACTAGTTAGTCCGCGAGCTAAAACATCAAGGAATAAATCAACTTCTGCCTTACCAATAATCATTGGCGGCTTTATTTTCAAAACATTATCGGCTGGCCCATCGCTAGATAAGAACACTCCGTTTTCGCGAGCAAATTCGATCAAGTCTCGCGTGATCTGAGTACCTGGAGTTTGCGAATCTCGATCTGTCACAAATTCCACACCGATGAACAGTCCGCTACCGCGAACATCGCCGATGCATTCAAGAGATTTTCCTAGTTCGCGCACACCATTCATTAGGTAGTTACCTACGGTTAGCGCATTACGTTGCAATGATTCGTCAACTATGACATCAAGCACTGTTTGACCAATTGCAGCAGACACCGGATTACCGCCAAAGGTATTGAAGTATTCCATACCTGTAATAAATGAGTTCGCAATTTCTGGAGTGGTAACTACTGCGGCTAATGGATGTCCGCTGCCAAGCGGCTTACCAATTGTCACAATGTCAGGAACTACATCATGCAGCTCGAAGCCCCAGAATGTTTTACCCATGCGACCCATACCAATTTGCACTTCATCTGAAATGCAAAGACCGCCGGCTGCACGAGTTGTCGCAAAAGCTTGCTTTAAGAATCCGGGCGCAAGTGGAACTTGCCCACCTGAGCTAACAATTGATTCTGAAATAAATGCACAAAGTGGTTGATCCAAGGTCTTTAAAGTACTGGCAAAGTCAGCAGCGTACTTGTCACCGGCGCCTTCGCCCCGGTAGATACCCTTATATGCATCTGGGATTGGCGCGACTCGAACATGGTCAGGACAGCCTTCGCCACCAGGACCATTGAACTTGTATGGACTGATATCGATAATGCTGGTGATGTGTCCGTGATATGCATGTTCCAAAACCATCATGCCATTGGCCTTAGTATGCGTTCTGGCTAACCGCAACGCTAGATCGTTAGCTTCGCTGCCGCTATTCACAAAGAACACAACGCTTAATGGATCTGGCAAAGTTCCAGCTAGGGCTCGGGCATACTCAATAGCATTTTGATTGTAATAGCGAGTATTGGTATTCAAAGTCAGCATTTGTTTGTGGGCAGCAGCAACTACGCGGGGATGGCTATGGCCAAGGTGAGCAACATTATTAACTAAGTCAAGATACTTGCTACCAGCACGGTCATAAAGGTATGCACCGTTACCGCTGACAATTTCTAGGTGCTTTTGGAAATTCAGGCTGAGTGCGCGGGATAAAACAACTTTGCGCTCTTGGGCCAAAGTTTCGGTTTTCATGTGAGCGTGGACATCAGTGCCCTCAGGAATTCGCAGGATCAAGTTCGGATTCGGGCACATACTGCGCCAAACCGGTAATTCACTTACGGCAGCTACTCCCCAAATGTCATGTGCCATATCGCATAAATCCATGATGACTTGGAAGTGGGTGTGTGGCGGCCAGCCAACGTTAACTTCTTCAGTTCCCATGGTGGCGATCTGCTGGCCAGACTTTATTTCCTTACCGACGGAAAGGCCTTCTAAAGATTCCCGTGAGAGGTGGGCGTAAAGAGTATGGAACTTAATACCTTGATCGGTTTCATGTTCCAGAATAATCATCGGGCCATTGTCTAGATGAGCTGTGTTGTCATGGAACAGGAAAACTTTGCCATCAAGTGCGGCATAAACCGGAGTTCCTGCCGGGGCGAATAAGTCAACGGCTAAGTGAACAGTGCGAGATTCTTTGCCTTCATCAACGAAGAAATCTGATTCGTAAACATTGCGATCTTCGCAGTAATGGCCAATTGCAACATCTGCGCCAGCTGATTTCATCTCAGCTTCAATAGCCTCCCAAGAGCGGGCAATATTTTTGTTCTCACCTGACCAGTCCAACCAGATTTTCTTTGCTTCTGCAAACGGTGGCATGACGACATCGGAAATCTTGGCATCAGTTGTTGCCAACCACTGTCGGACGTGACGACTGTCAGGGTGTGCTTCGTAACCACATGCATTTCGCAATCGATAATGTGACAATCGATCAGATACTGAAGTTAACGCTGGTAATAGCGAGCGGAAGAAATCTTGTGAGATTGATAAGTATTCATTATCGGGATCTGATGCTAACTGTCTATGGGCCATAACAACACTTGTGGCTACTCGTAAACAAATTAGATCAAACAAAACTTCAAGTTCGGCAGGGGACAGGGCTGATACTTCGTGGTAACCACGCACGATTGCATAAATACTGGCTACGGGATCGTTGGCATCAAGCTGATACGCACACCCAACAGCCAGACCACATACCCGT
>JBIIFI010000024.1:0-7944 GCA_044237405.1 Candidatus Nanopelagicales bacterium
TAATGCTGGCCTTGCAATCATAATTTTGCTGACTTTATATTTGCGACCAAAAGGAGTCATGGGATTCCATGAACCTGAGGAAATTTCTGCGTATCGAGGCGACTCGCCAAGTCTTGATAAAGCGGTCACAGTTGCAGAACCACTTCCTTCAGGTGAGCAAGTGTTAGTTGCAACTAACCTAACTAAAAAATTCTCAGGTTTAGTTGCTCTAGATGATGCCAGCATGTTTGTTGAGCGCGGCAAAATCTCGGGATTGATCGGACCAAATGGCTCAGGCAAGTCAACTATGGTCAATTGCATTACTGGCATATCTAAAGCCGATTCAGCTGCAATTCAACTTGGCGATTTAAAAATCAGCAAGGAAAAGACCTGGAAGCGGGCAAGGTCTGGACTCGGTCGCACCTTCCAGAACATCAGACTTTTCAAAGAGTTAACAGTTGTTGACAATGTGGTGGTGTCCTGTATTTCTGCCGGTGAATCCGTAAAGAGTGCCGATAAATCTGCACTGTCCTTGCTAAATCAAGTTGGCGTAATGCATCACGCCTATCGCTTTGCCGGTGAACTTTCCTTTGGCGATCAACGACGCATAGAAATCGCTAGAGCTCTGGCGTTGAAACCTTCAGTTCTGCTTCTTGATGAACCAGCTGCTGGAATGAATCCAGCAGAGTCAGCAGAACTCTTAGCTCAATTCCGCCAAATTATGAAGCAAGCAAACGCTGGCATGCTTTTGATTGATCACGATGTGACATTGATCAGATCAGCCTGCGATTCGCTAACCGTCTTGGATCACGGCCGGGTAATTGCCCAGGGAGATCCAGAAACAGTCTTATCTCTACCCGAAGTGCACGCTGCATATTTAGGCTGGGGAGAAGAATCATCAGATGATGAAAATACAACAAATAACGAAAGGTAGTGAACTAATGCAACGAAAGTCTGGACCTTCCAAGGTCACAAAGATGGTCGTGAGTCTAAGTGCAATCATGCTTTTGTCTGCTTGTGCTAGTGGCGACGGAGAAGCAACAGCGAGCGTTGAACCAACAGCTCCTGCAGCTAGCGAGTCTTGCACAGTAAAAGTTGGTGTAGCGGGAAGCCAGACTGGTGGCCTTGCATACATTGACGTACCAAATCTTGAGGGATTTGAACTTTGGGCAGAGCAAGTTAATGCAGCTGGCGGCGTAGACGGAAAGTTTACGATTGAAACAGTAGTCAAGGACACTCGCTCGGATGCAGCACAATCTGCAACCGTGGCAGCTGAATTGGTAGCTGAGGAAATCAGTATTCTAATCACCCCAGGTGATGCTGACCCATCAATCGCAGCCGGACAATTGGCTCAGGATGCTGGCATCACAGCCGTATCGTGGTTTGGCTCCTCGCCAATTTTGCCACTTGCAGTTGGCGACCACATGTTCTCGAATGCATTTGGTGACAACACTCAAGCCAAGGTGCTTGCAGATTATGCAACCGAAAAGGGTTACATGAATGCATACACTCTTGGATCACCAGATAGTGCATACACAAACTTGTTGCCAGGCTTTTTCAAAGAAGCCTTTGAAGCCAATGGCGGCAAAGTTATTGGAGAAGGAACCTTCTCAATGGGACAACCTAGCTTCAGCGTAATTGTTGATGAAATCAAGGCACTAAGTCCAGCGCCAGATGTCATCATGACTCCTGCGTATGAGCCTGATTTCCCAACCTTCATTAAGGCACTTCGTGGTGCAGGCATCACTGCTGCTGTTCTTGGAACAGATGGCATTGATTCACCTACAACATTGGCACTTGCAGATATTGCTGAAGGCGTTACTTACACAACTGCTGGAGTCTTGAAGAATGAAGGCGCAATGGCCACTTTCTTCACTGACTACAACACTAAGTACGGTAAAGATCCTGAAACTATCTATGCAGTAACAGGTTACGAACTAGGACTTACACTTGATGCTGTTGTTAAGCAGGCTCAAAGCTGTGACCCAGATGCGATTTGGCAAGCTTGGTCAAATCTTGAAGGTGCACAAGGCATAACTGGAACGATCAGTTACAAGGGTGGCGATCGTATGGCCATTCGTGAAGTTGCTTTGGTCGAGATCAAGAACAGCGAACGTTCACTCGTTGGAACGTTCGCTCCAGATCCTGCAACAGTGCCAAAGGCTCAGTTGTAGAAATGAGTAACTCACTGCTGACAACCACAGACCTTTCCATTTCGTATGGAGCGGTTAAGGCTGTGCGCGGCAGCAACCTTGAGGTCAAGGAGGGCGAAGTAGTCGCCCTCCTTGGCCCTAATGGTGCGGGTAAATCTTCGACCTTGCGAGCAATTGTGGGTTTGATTAAATCTCAAGGCGCCGTTAGTTTTGCGGGCGAAGACATCACCGGTGCCCCAACTGAACGTATTGTTTCGTTGGGACTGTCCTTAGTGCCAGAAGGGCGCCGACTATTTCCTAATCTGACAGTTCGCGAAAATTTGCTTTTAGGCGCGCCACGTAAAGCGAAATCTGATGACTTATTCGATGATTTATTACATCGACTTCCAATTCTTCGCGAAAGACTCCAGCAAGTTTCCGGAACTTTATCTGGTGGCGAACAACAGCAAGTTGCCATCGCTCGAGCATTAATGTCTCGACCAAAACTTTTATTCATTGATGAGCCGTCACTGGGATTAGCACCGACAATTGTCGATGCGGTTTATCAATTATTGTCAGACCTACGCAAGACTGGCCTTGCCATGGTTATTGTCGAACAAGAAGTTATGCGAGTTTTAAAATTTGCCGATCGCGCCTACGCCATGTCAACTGGCGAGATTGCCCTTGAAGGCCTAGCTGCAGAACTAAGAACTTCTGATGAAGTTAAAAGAGTTTACTTGGGAGGTGCTGAGTAGTGGATGCTCTAATCTCTTACGTTGTCAATGTCATCTCGCTAGGTGGTACTTATGCCTTGTTAGCACTTGGCCTAGCTGTCATATTCAGCGTGCTGGGATTAATTAACTTTGCACACGGTGAATTAATGACCTTAACTGGCTATGTACTGCTTGCTGGAATTTTGACAGGACAGCCGTTCTGGCTGGCGGTTTTAGTGGCTGTTATTGCAGGCGGCGTCGCCGCAGCGTTGATGGAGTTTGCCGCATTCAGACCAGTTCGAAATGCCAGTGGCGCAACTTTGCTTATGACTAGCTTTGCAGTTTCGATGCTGCTCCAAGTTTTATTTCAAAATGGAATCTCAGCAAGAGGCCAAGCAGTCCCAGTTCCAGCTTGGTTAACTACTTCGCTGTCAATTGGTAATTCTCAGATTTCAAAAGTGCAAATCATGTCGATCACAGTTGGTGTTTTGGCGCTGTTGGCACTTAAGTTCTTTTTCGACCGGAGTTATTGGGGTTGGGCAATTAGAGCCGCAGCGGATGACTTTGAAATTGTTGGCCTAATGGGAGTTAAGGCATCCAGATTAATTTCGTTCGCGTTCTTATTGTCTGGGTTGTTGGCTGGTATTGCTGGCGTGCTTTGGGTTATCCAACGCGGATCAGTTGACCCATTGATGGGATTCAAGCCTGTTCTAGCAGCATTCATCGTGGCAGTTATTGGTGGGCTTGGCAGTTTAACTGGCGCAGTTGCCGGTGGCTTCATCCTAAGTGCGATTGAAATTGCGCTCCAGACTTGGTTGCCACCGAATGTAATGCCATATCGCGACGCCATCACTTACACGATCGTGGTCATCATCTTGTCAATTTTCCCTAATGGTATTTTTGGAAAACGTACTCAGGAAAAGGTGTAACTTTGTGCCGCTTGTTTGCCTGGCATAGCACCAGCCCCTTGAGTGTTGGAGCCGCATTAGGTTCAGATCTTTCGGCTTTCACTGAGCTAAGTACGCTACACCGCGATGGCTGGGGTATCGCATATGGCGATGCTGATGAAATCAAGTTAGTGAGGGATACCAGCCCTGCTCATGAATCAAAGATTTACTCGGACATGTTGACGCAAATGCAATCCACTGATGCCATTGCACATTTGCGTTGGGCAACTGAAGAACTAGCAGTTTGCATTCCAAATACCCATCCGTTTGTAAAACACGGTCCCCAAGGAGAAATCGCATTCATGCACAATGGGGGAATTGCAAGAGGTGATTCCTTGAATGCTTTGATCGACGCTGATTACCTGGCCGAACTTGAAGGCGACACCGATAGCGAGCATTACTTTGCCGCGCTGTTGACTCAGTTGCGAAAGTCTGACGGAGATTTAGTTGCGGCCTATCGAGCGCTAGTAAAGGATTTCGCGCCGATACATTACACATCAATTAACGCCATGATCTTGACTGAAACTGAATTAGTTATTGTGTGCCAACATAAGCCTGAGAATAGAAGCCCGGAATTGCAGCCAGATTATTACGATCTGTCTTGGCAAACAATTGACGGAGTTACTTCTGCTTGGTCATCGGGTGTGAGACCAAATCCTAATAACTTTAATGAACTTAAGAACGGATCGTTACTGCGGATAAACAGGACTACAGGAGATGTAACTACTCATGAAATCGGATAGCGTCGACCCCTTTGCATTTATTGCGGTAAATGATTTAGTTGCCATTACGCGAGGCAGATCATTACCCAAATCAGAGCTAAATCCAACCTCAGGTGTTGGATGGGTTCCGGCAGATCTAGCCCTTAATGCCTTTGGCGCTCTTGCTGACCCAAATCCCTTCGGTGCCTTGGGTGACTTAAGGCTGATTCCGGATTTAACAACAAAAGCAGTCTTTCGGGGTAAAGAATACGGTCGTGATGTTGAGATCTATTTAGCTGATCAACACACTATGGACGGCAAGCCATGGGAGTGCTGTCCAAGAAGCAATTTGAAGTGGGCGATTGAGCGACTTAGTAAAGATCA
The DNA here is from genome assembly GCA_044237405.1 of Candidatus Nanopelagicales bacterium. Lineage (GTDB taxonomy): Bacteria > Actinomycetota > Actinomycetes > S36-B12 > UBA5976 > UBA5976. The sequence continues at coordinate 4,857 of JBIIFI010000024.1, forward strand.
TGGACTAGAAGTTGTTGCGTCCTTTGAACATGAATTTGTTACAAAGCGAGAGGATGGCTCATCGCTACCAGGATCACCATTTGGCCTAGATTCCATGTTGGCATCGGAACCATTCGGTAGTGATGTTTGGGATGCTTGCATTGCTGCGGGGATTGAGTTGGAAAACTGGCTGCCAGAGTATGGCGCAGGTCAATTCGAAGTCACTATGACGCCGCAAAGCGCTCTTACTGCATGTGATCACGCAGTAATCCTTAAAGAGTTAATCAGGCACGTCGCACGTGAAAATAAGCTGCGTGCAACATTTGTACCAATTCCGCACCCAGATGCGGTCGGCAATGGAGTGCATGTACACATATCCCTAACTAAAAATGGCAAGCCACACACCTACGATCCGCAAGGTAAAGCTGGCTTATCAAGTGTTGCCGAATCCGCATTTGCTGGAGTCTTGGATCACGCTGAGGGAATTTTGGCCTGGACTGCGCCAAGTCAGATTTCGGCTTTGCGCCTGACTCCGCATCGCTGGAGCGCCGGGGGAATTTGTATTGGCCGGCAAAATCGTGAGGCATTACTGCGAATTTGCCCGATACCAAGTGGCTCAGATCCGAACAAAATTTTCAATGTTGAATTTAGAGCTGCGGACGCAACCGCAAATCCATATTTGGTTATGGCCTGCCTGATTAATGCCATGTGCGATGGCCTAGATCGAGATTTGAAAATCGATCAAATCGTGGATGATCATGTGGATAACGTAGATGTGCCACCGTTACCGGTTACTTTAAATCAGGCTATTGCAGCATTCAAGGCAGATAGCGTGATGCAAACTTGGTTTGCTAAAGATCTAATTGACACTCATTTAGGTATTCGCGCCAGCGAAGAACAAACTTTAGCGGGCCTTGATGGCGCCGCAAAGTGTGCTCGTTACAACGAAGCTTATTAAGGTCTTTGATGAGTTCAGAAATTCAAGATTATGTTGATCAGGTTGGGTTAGTTGATCATCATGTGCATGGGGTTTACGAAGCGAGCCCAACCGTTGATGAATTTTCAAACATGATTACTGAATCAGATCGACAGCCAAAGACATTAGACATTGCGATGAATAGCCAAGTTGGTTTTGCAACTAGAAAATGGTGCGCTCCATTACTTGATTTGCCGGCTCACTGTGATCCACAAAGCTATTTCGCCCGTCGTATCGAATTGGGCGCTCCTGAAGTGAATCGCCGATTTTTAGTAGCAAGCGGTGTAACGCACTCGTTAATTGAAACTGGTTTTCGGGGCGATCAAATCCATGGTCCAGAGGGAATGGCAAAGTTAGCAGGGCACAAAGTAGATAAAGTAATCCGCCTTGAGACCACTGCAGAGAAACTTCTGGATACCGGAACAGTAACCTCCGATTCATTCATTGCTGATTTCGCACGCGAACTTGCTATTGCCTGCCAAGGCGCAGTTGGCCTCAAGAGCATTGTGGCTTATCGTTACGGTTTACATTTCGAACCATCGCCACCAAGTCATCAAGAAGTCCAGAAAGCAATCGAGCCAGTACTTCGACAAGTAGCTTCTGGGCAGCCAGCCAGAATTGATGATCCGATTTTACTTAGACACCTAATTTTTGCGGGACTAGAACTTGAGTTACCGATGCAATTTCATATTGGTTATGGCGACCCAGACTTGTACTTGCATTTATGTGACCCATTGTTGATGACCAATTTCATCAAGCATGCTGAGTCGAGAAAAGTTCCAATCATGTTGCTGCACACTTATCCGTTCCACCGTAATGCCGGGTACCTTGCCCAGATGTTTGAAAATGTTTATATGGATGTTGGATTGGCAATCAACTACACCGGTGCTCGTAGTGAAGCGATTATTGCTGAGTCTTTAGAGCTCGCACCGTTTCACAAGATCTTGTTTAGTTCAGATGCCTGGGGTCTATCGGAACTGACATATATGGGCGCAGCAATGTTTAGATATGGCTTTGGCAGAGTTCTAGCCGACTGGGTTGACCAGGGGCTTTGGAGTTTGGCCGACGCTAAGCACGTCACTGATAGCGTCGGAAATGCAAATGCCAAACTGGCTTACCAACTGAACTAGTTAAGAGTAAACATGGCCTCAAGTATTCATCCTTTGGTTCAAGACTTACTTGCACGCGATGCAGCCAGTGTTGCTGGTGTCGAGAAGTTGCGATTTTTTCCGCTAGTTGCAGAGTCGGGGAACGGCACAGTTTTGGTCGAGCCGGGGGGCCGCGAACTTTTAGATTTTTCCAGCAGCTGGACAGCTGGCGGCCTTGGCTATGGAAACCCAACAGTAACCAAAGCCATAATTGAAGCTGCCACAAATCCACCAGGCTTTGGTGGCATTTCAGCAATACATCCAGACTTAGTGAAATTCGCGGAACTTCTGTTATCAATAGTTCCAGGTGAGAGCAATCGCCGGGTCTACATCGGTAATACTGGCTCGGATGCAAACGATGTTGTGTTGCGTGCCTGCAAATTCAATACTGGAAAGTCTCGCGTTATCACTTTTGAAAACAGCTACCATGGCGGACTCGGGTTTGCGATGGGGGTTTCAGGTGTGCATGTCGGCACGAATGCGACTGCAGCAGAGGGCGCAACATTTATTCCGTACCCTGATCCATTCCGCCCACATTTGGGAAACATTGCTGACTCTGTTGCAGATTCCTTGCAGCGGATCCAAGTGGAATTTGAAGCCGGAGATGTGGCCTGCCTGATCATGGAGCCAATCCAATCTGATGGTGGACTAATTGTGCCACCACAAGGTTTCATGAAAGCAGTTTCAGATCTTTGCAAGGATTATGAAGTCTTGTTTATTTGCGATGAAGTCAAAGTTGGACTTGGCCGCACAGGCTTACTGCACGCTTTCCAGCGCGATGATGTTATCCCTGACATTGTTACTTTTGGGAAGATGCTCGGCGGTGGCTTGCCGTTATCGGCAGCTATTGGACCAGCAAGAATTTTGGATGGTCCTACGGGTTCTGCATTAATGACTGCTGCCGGAAACCCAATTTGTGTTGCTGCGGGATTAGCTGCCCTAGAAGTGATTATTTCCCAGGACTTAGCCAGCCAGGCCGAACATG
>JBIIFI010000028.1:0-7692 GCA_044237405.1 Candidatus Nanopelagicales bacterium
TGCCATTTCAAAAAGTTGAAAGTATTACTTAAGCCAGAAATCTTGCCAGCGAATAAAGATCAAGGCCATGATGATTAAGTAGCTTGCACCAACCAGAATCCACTTCAAAGTAACGATGATTTCAGAAAGTGATTTCCCAAGACTCAAACGTCCGCTTGCTAAGTTGTCAGTCGTTACTTGCCAGAAAATTGGAATCGTTACAGCCCACACCACCATGCACCATGGGCAAAGTGCGCCGATTACATAAAGGCTTTGTCCTACTAACCAGATTACAAAAACCATGCCAGCTAATGCACCAAGATTCAAGCCAAGCCACATAGATCTAGGCAGTTCGACACCTGCAAACAATAAAGCGCCAAACATAATCACCGTGGTGAAACCAATGACACCGAGAACTGGGTTTGGAAATCCAAATAGCGATGCTTGTTCAGTACTAATTACTGAGCCACAGGAAAGCACAGGATTAATGTCACAGTTAGGAACAAAGTCAGGATTACTTAGCACTGCAATCTTTTGAATGATTAGTTCAATGGAAGCAAAAATGCCGATGATGCCACCAACCACAAGGATCCAAGCAGTTTGTCGATAGCTGGCTTTTTGGTTTTCCATCATCTAACTTCCATCTCTACAGTGACTTAGTTCAATTCTAATGCACTTACTCCGGCATTAATATTTTTTATGGTCCATCGGTGCAGATAACGCCATCATCGGCTTCACCAGTTAAATAAAAGTTGTCAACAATTTCATCTATGCAATCCGAGCCTTGGTAATACGCCGTGTGGCCATCGCCATCAAGAGTTAGCAGGACACCACTGGCAAGTTGCGAAGCTAACGCCTGCGACCACTGATAAGGAGTAGCAGGATCATTTACTGTGCCAACCACCAAGATCGTCGGTGCGCCTTCGGCGGTAATTTCTTTTGGAACTCCGGTGGCTTCGGTTTGCCAATAACTGCAGCTGATATTGCTCCAAGCTAAGTACTCACCAAAGTTTGGCGCGGTTAGCTTCCACTCCGAAGCCAAAGCAACTGTTTGCTCCACTGAAGCCCGATCTGGACGATCAAGACAATTGACGGCAGCAATCGCGTCATTGGAATTGTCTTTGTATGACCCATCAGCATCCCTACCGGTGTAGAAATCCACACTGCTTGCTAGACCTGAGAAGTCGCCTCCAAGTGCTAGTTCCAAATTGTTTCGTAACTCGGGCCAGCCATACTGCTTGTCATAGAGCGAACCAACCACTCCTAGAGTTCCCATCGCTTGAGTGAAGATGCGTCCATCGTCGAGAGTTACTGGATTTGCATCTAGCTCAGCGAGTAAATCACTTACTTCAGCTACGCCAGCAGGGCCACTGGCTGAAAGTGGGCAGTCTGACTTGGTGGCGCAATCATCAACAAATCGAGTTAAGGCAAGTTCAAAACCTAATGCTTGACCATATGAAAGTTGTTCGTTCGTCAAAGTTGGATCGATCGCGCCATCTAGCAGCATGCGACCAACTTTGTCTGGGAACAAATCAGCATAAGTCGCGCCTAGGAATGTGCCATAGCTCTTGCCTAACCAATTGAGTTTTTCATCGCCCAATAAAGCGCGCAGAATGTCGATGTCTCTTGCTGCACTGACGGTATCGACAAAGGCGTAAGTTTCTGGTGAGTTAGCGGCGCAAGATTGACCAAACAATTCAGACATCGCAACAGATTGATCAATTTCTTCCTGATTATCTGGGGAGCCATCTAAGGCAATGTATTCTTCGGTCTGCTCATCATTTAGACACTCAACTGGCGAACTTTGCCCGACCCCGCGTGGATCAAAGCCAACTATGTCGAAGTTTTCTCGCAAGGTTTCGCTAACTACGTACTCAACGTAGGTTGTGTATTCAATTCCAGAGCCACCAGGACCACCCGGATTAAGAATTAATGAACCTTTTGCGGTACCAGTGGCAAGTTTGCGAATTGCTTCAATCTTCATCGCACCTGAACCTGGGTTCGCATAATCGATCGGCACGCTAAATGATGCGCATTCAAAACCACTGTTACATTCCGACCAATCAAGGACTTGGTCGTAATATCCTTCAACACTATCGCCAGCAGGAACTGAAGCACTTTGCTCTGGTTTGGGCGATGCTGAATCTGACGATTCAGTCTGCGTAATTCGATATCCCAGAGCTGAAACAATTGCTAGAAAAATTACAAGAATTACTGAAAGAAATTTACGCAAGTTAACTCCAGGTAGGTATCACTATCAACCTTAAACCTAGTTTTATTGAACTTAAAACTAGCCAACAATTGCAGTTAATCGAGGGTCGCGCAGGCTTACCAATAGCGACTCAAAAGCATTTAGTGGATTGACATTGGCCGCGATTTGATCTCTAGTTTCAGTGATTGCGGCTATTCGATTAAGTGTTTCAGATTCACCATCTACATTGGCTACTCTTGTGATTGCTTCACGCAATTCTTCATTGACTAATTCAACTTGAGCGCCCGATTGAATAACTAAAACATCGCGATAATAACTTGTTAGATCCAACAGCACCCGATCATATTGATCCATCAAAACTCTACGACGACGCCCTTTGGCACGATCTTCTAAGTCCTTCAGTGCACTCTTCTTTTGGCGCTCGACGGTTTTTAGGCCTTTGCCTTCAGAGCCCTCACCAAATGCAGTTCTAATATCCTGGTCATCACTTTCATCAAGTGGTTCCACGATTGAATCGGTATCTGCATTGGCACTGGCAACAATGTTGTTTGCTAACTCAAAACATGAACTAACTGATCTCAAGTTAGTTGGAATATCCATTATTTGTTTGCGGCGGATCCGAACATTTTCATCAGTTGCTATTGCGCGGGCTCTACCAATATGCCCTTGCGCAGTTCTTGCGGCAAAAGCTGCCATTGCCGAATCGATGCCAAATCTTGCGGATAACTGCTCGGCGATCGCAGAAAGTGTTGGTGAGGTAAGTAAAACTAGACGGCATCGGCTGCGAATTGTTGGGGCAACATCATCTACAGTTGGCGCGCAAAGCAGCCAAACTGTTTGTGCCGGTGGTTCTTCTAGGGACTTTAACAGGGTCGAAGCAGCTTCGATTCGAAAGCGATCAACATCCTCAACCACAATGACATGCCAGGGTGAACGTGTTGGTAGTAAAGATGCGCGTTCAATTAAGTTTCTAGCGGCCTCGACTTTGTAGATGATTCCTTCCGGAACTACATGCTCAACATCTGGATGAATACCTGCAGCAACATTTCGGCAATCGATGCATTCGCCACATCCGCCATTTGAGCAAACGAGGCTGGCTGCAAATGCCAAAGCTAAAGTACTTCGACCACTTCCAGGCGGACCAACGATTAGCCAGGCGTGAGTCATCGCATCGCCGCGTTCACCAATTGCTACTTTTGCCGCATCAGTTGCAGCGTGTTTTATTTCAGCAACTGCCTGCTCTTGACCAATCAGAGAATCAAAAACATTCATCGCGCTGCTAGTACTCCATCTACAGCGGCTCGCACTGCTGCGGCCACCTCATCTTTTGGCGCAGTCGCATCAATAACAATGTTGGGATACTTTGAGGCAGCCGCGATGTCACGAAATGCTTGATGCACTGCTTCATGAAAATCACGAGACTGAATTTCCATTCGATCAGTGCCGTCCATGCGCATCTCTGCTGCCTCATGCGGAACATCGAGATAAATCGTAAAGTCTGGAATCAGATCTCCCGTTGCCCAAAGGCTAAGCTCTCGAATTTTCTCCGGGCCAAGTCCACGTGAAAAACCTTGATATGCAACGGAGGAATCAAAGTAACGATCACAAATCACAGTTGCCCCACGAGCTAGCGCAGGTCGTATCAAATTGGCCGCGTGATCAGCTCGCGAAGCTGCGAATAGCAAAGCTTCAGTTTGGTCTGGCATATCCGTAATTTCAGGATCTAGCAAAATGCTGCGAATTTTCTCAGCGGTTGGAGTTCCCCCAGGTTCACGGGTAACTACAACTTCGTGACCAAGAGTTTGCAGGTACTCAGCAAGACGCTTGGAATGTGTGGATTTGCCCGCACCTTCGCCGCCTTCAATTGCTATAAATAGACCGCTCACGACTTAAACTCTAGCCAACGGGAGTGACGTCAGATTCAACTGGCGCTGAGCCAACACCAGTCTTAGTCTTTGCAGCAGCCTTTTTCGCTGCGGCACCGCTAATTACTTTGGTACTGCCTACTGATTTTTTGGCGGCTTTCTTCTTGGCTGTTGCCTTTTTCTTGGTAGGAGCTTTCTTTGTTGCAGCTTTGCGAGCTGCTGGCTTCTTAACTGAAGGCCCTGCTGCTCTGCGTTCTGCCAGCAAGTCAGATGCGCGTTCAATAGAAATGGTTTCAACTGAATCGCCGCCGCGAAGCGATGCATTGGTTTCGCCATCAGTGATGTAGATACCAAAGCGACCTTCGCGAACCACAACTTCTTTCTGGGTTGAAGCGTCGACGCCGACAACCTTTAGTGGAGCTGCTGCCTGTCCCCGACCACGGCGAAGCTTTGGCTGAGCGAATAGCGCTAATGCCTCTTCAAGTGTGCAACCGAAAATTGATTCTTCATCTGGCAAAGTACGAGAGTCTTTACCCTTTAATAGGTACGGACCGTAACGGCCGTTTTGTGAAGTAATTGGTTCGCCCTCAGTTGGATCTAAGCCAATTTCTCTTGGCAGGGTAAACATGCGAAGTGCGTCATCAAGTGTGACTTGCTCGACATCCATAGTCGAGAACAGCGAAGCAGTGCGAGGTTTGGCTTTCTTTGGCGAACCCTCTGGCAATACTTCTGTGAAATATGGACCATAGCGTCCAGTCTTTGCCATGATCACGCGCTCAGTTTCTGGATCCACGCCGAGTTCACGTTCACCTGATGGAGCATTGAAAAGTTCTTCAGCTTTTTCAGCCGTCATTTCATCCGGAGCTAAATCTTGCGGAATGTTCGCGCGTTGCAAAGTCTCGTCCGCGCCACGTTCCAAATAAGGACCATATTTACCAACGCGAATAATTCCTTCATGGCCTTCAATTGGTAGGGACGCCATTGCGCGAGCATCAATGTCACCATAGACGGCAACCAAGGGTGCAAGTCCAGGGAAAATTGAACCTTCGGTACTCTCGCCGAAGTAGAAACGCTTTAGCACTTCCAGGCGACCTTGTTCGCCATTAGCAACTTCATCTAGAACTTCTTCTAGCGATGCTGTGAAGTCATAGTCAACAAGTTGCGTAAAGTTTTCTTCCATCAGGCGAGTAACAGTAAACGCTAAGAAGTGCGGAACCAATGCGCTACCGCGTTTCCAAACATAGCCTTGGTCAATGATGCGGCTGACGATAGCTGCATAAGTGGAAGGTCGACCAATGCCCAACTCTTCAAGTTTTTGAACCAAAGTCGCTTCGGTGTAACGAGCTGGCGGATTTGTTGAGTGGCCACTTGGTTCAAGTGAGACTGCAGTTACAGAGTCCCCGACTTTAAGTGCAGGTAAGCGACGAGCTTCGTTCTTTTCATCCTGATCTTCATCGGCATCATCGTAGGCAGCCATGTGGCCACGGAAAGTAATAACTGTGCCACTTGCTGAGAATTCAGCATCGCGGCCATCGCCACTAATTGCTCCGATACGGATAGTTGCGGTAGTTCCCTTGGCATCAGCCATCTGACTTGCAACTGTGCGCTTCCAAATCAAGTCATAAAGGGCAAACTCATCGCCAACTAATTCACCAGCAACTTCAGCCGGCGTGCGGAATACATCTCCAGCAGGACGGATTGCTTCGTGAGCTTCTTGAGCGTTCTTAACTTTGCGATCGTAACGACGCGGTGCCTCTGACACGTGATCACTACCGTAGAGTTCGGCGGCTTGCTTACGCGCTGCATTCAACGCGGTATCTGAAAGTGTTGTTGAGTCAGTTCGCATGTAGGTGATGTAGCCGCGTTCGTACAAAGCTTGTGCCACGCGCATAGTGCGCTGCGCACCCCACTTCAATCTTCCCGATGCTGCTTGTTGCATTGTTGAAGTCATGAATGGTGCTTTTGGTTTGCTTGAGTATGGTCGATCATCAACAGATCTAACTTCAAACTTTGCGCCACCTAGTGAAGTGCAAAGACTCTTCGCGGTTTCCTCGTCTAAGTGAACTACGCTGGCATCTTTGAGTGTTGCCAATGAGTCAAAATCTTTTCCTTGCGCAATTTTCTTACCGTCAACTGAAACTAAGTTGGCACTGAACGCTTGCGGATCGAAAACACCTTCAATGTCCCAATACGATGCACGCCGATATGCAATGCGCTCGCGCTCGCGTTCCACAATCAATCGAGTTGCAACCGACTGTACGCGGCCGGCAGAAAGTCCGGCTTGAACTTTGCGCCAAAGCACTGGTGAAACTTCAAAGCCATACAAGCGGTCAATTAGTCGACGAGTTTCTTGGGCGTCGACAAGTTGCATGTCTATGTCGCGAGTGGATTCGGCAGCGTGCCTAATGGCCTCTGGAGTAATTTCATGGAACACCATTCGGCGCACTGGAATCTTTGGCCGCAAAATTTCCATAAGGTGCCAAGCAATCGCTTCACCTTCACGGTCCTCGTCAGTTGCAAGTAGTAGCTCGTCAGCATCTGCCAACATCCGCTTTAGCTCGGCGACTTTATCTTTCTTCTTGGAGCTCACCACGTAATAAGGCGTAAAGTCATCTGCTACGTCAATTGCCATTCGGCCCCACGGCTGCTTCTTAATTTCAGCCGGAACATCGATTGCGCGTTCTGGTAAATCCCGAACGTGACCGACTGAGGCCGTGACTTCATAACCTGGGCCGAGGTATTTTTGAATGGTTTTAGCCTTGGCTGGCGATTCGACGATAACCAAACGATGTGGTGTCGACAAAAGGATTCCCTTCGGCAAATGCAAAAGACTCTATATATAGAGCAAAAGCGCTATCCCCGAGAGTGTGCCTTATCGACTAGGGGCGTTGTCAAACTGGGCACCTTGCTCCGCGAGTCGCAAGTGCCTGTGGAACACCGCATATTCCCTTTAGGTGAAAGGGTTTAGAGCGCAAAAAAGTGAACCCCAGCACATGGCTGGGGTTCACTGGTGATTTTGCTGCTAGCTGGCCATTGCCTCTTCGCCAACTGCGATTGGTCGGCGCTTGGAAATGATGACCGAAACCACAACTACTGCGGTGCAAGCCAGTGCGATAGCGATTCGCATGGCATCTTTGTTGTCCAATGTCATGGCTACAACAGCCGGTGCGATCAACAATGCAACGAGGTTCATAACCTTAAGCAATGGGTTGATAGCAGGGCCTGCGGTGTCCTTGAATGGGTCACCGACGGTGTCACCGATAACGGTTGCAGCGTGAGCTTCTGAGCCCTTGCCACCAAAGTGTCCGTCTTCGACAAACTTCTTTGCGTTATCCCAGGCTCCACCGGAGTTGGATAGGAATACTGCCATCAAAGTTCCGGTGGCAATCGTGCCAGCTAGGAAGGAACCAAGTGCACCGATACCTAGACCGAAGCCCACTGCTATCGGAGTCAAGATTGCAAGCAAACCTGGTGTTGCTAGTTCGCGCAAAGAATCCTTGGTCACGATATCAACGACACGGCTGTAATCCGGAAGTTCAGTTCCAGCCATGATGCCTGGCTTCTCACGGAACTGGCGGCGTACTTCGAAGATCACCGATCCGGCTGCGCGAGAAACTGCATTGATAGCAAGTCCAC
>JBIIFI010000025.1:0-7915 GCA_044237405.1 Candidatus Nanopelagicales bacterium
GGAAGATCCATTCGTCGACCTGTGGCTTGATGTTGCGACGCTTAATTCCTGGGTACTGCTGCAGGCCAGCAATGTCGATTTCGTTATCAAAGTGACCGATGTTGCCAACAATTGCTTGGTGCTTCATTTGGGACATGTGTTCAACGCTGATTACATCTTTGTTACCTGTTGCAGTGATGAAGATATCTGCAGTTTCGATCACATCTTCAATTGGCAAAACCTGGTAGCCGTCCATGGCTGCCTGCAAAGCACAGATTGGATCGATTTCAGTCACGATTACGCGAGCGCCTTGGCCACGAAGTGATTCAGCCGAGCCCTTGCCGACATCGCCGTATCCACAAACCACTGCAACTTTGCCACCGATCAAAGTGTCAGTTGCTCGGTTGATGCCATCAATCAAGCTGTGGCGTGTGCCGTACTTGTTATCGAACTTAGATTTTGTAACTGAATCGTTAACGTTGATAGCTGGGAACATCAAAGTTCCTTCACGGAACATGTCATACAAACGAAGTACACCTGTTGTGGTTTCTTCAGTAACACCCCTGATCTCAGAACCAACAGTGGTCCAACGCTTTGGATCTTCGCCAAGTGAGCGCTGCAATAGCGAAAGCACAACGCCGTATTCTTCGGAGTCAGCTCCTGCAGGATCCGGAACGAAGCCTGCCTTTTCAAATTCAGTTCCCTTGTGAATCAACATCGTGGCATCGCCACCATCATCAAGGATCATGTTTGGACCGGTCTGTCCTGGCCAGCGAAGCGCTTGCTCAGTGCACCACCAGTACTCTTCTAGGCTTTCTTCTTTCCAGGCGTAAACCGGAACGCCAGTTGGCGCGGCTTCGGTTCCGTTTGGACCTACAACAACAGCGGCGGCGGCATGATCCTGAGTAGAGAAAATGTTGCAAGATACCCAGCGCACATCAGCGCCAAGTTCAACCAAAGTTTCAATCAACACGGCAGTCTGGATTGTCATGTGCAAGGAACCCATGATGCGGGCGCCCTTAAGTGGCTTGGAAGCTCCGAACTCGGAACGCATAGCCATCAGGCCTGGCATTTCGTTTTCGGCTAAGCGGATTTCGTTGCGACCGTATTCGGCAAGCGAAATGTCGGCAACTTTAAAGTCATTTGGGCCAAGGGCCATGGTGGTACTCCTCGTGAAAAAGGTTTGGAATTTGGGACTGTGTGTCCGCAACGTCACGAGGCTTCGATGGCTAGCGGTAGTCCTATTGTGTCATAGCCCGCTGGCTTTAGCCGAACTGGCTAGAGCCAGCGGGCTTAAGGGATTTAGCGCAATGTCACTTCTTGGCTACTTGCTGCGATCCAGGTCAGGCTCGAGGAACACATACTGCGCGCTAGGTACCGCTATTCGTAACAATCGCTCTGCTTCATCAATTCCTTGAGCTATATCCTGAGCAGAATCATGTTTAGTAATCGCGATTTTGGCGCCAACCAACAAGGCATCAGGACCAACATGCAAAGTGCGAAGGTGAATCACTCGTTCAATAAGAGGCGCAGACTCAAGGGCGGCTTTTACTGCGTCATACTCTTCGGGCAATGCTCCCTCACCGATAAGCATTGCCGACATTTCGCGCACCAAAATTATCGCGATCACAATCAGCAGCGAGCCAATTGCCATCGCGCCCATGCCATCCCAGCGACCATCACCTGTAATCACAGCTGCACTTACGCCAAACATGGCAAACACTAATCCGATTAGTGCGCCAAAGTCTTCCAGCAAAATTACTGGCAGTTCAGGCTGGCGGGCATCTCTAACAAACTTTGCAAACGAACGCTTACCTCGAACTTTATTGGTTTCAACAATCGCAGTGCGAAATGAAAAAGTTTCCAAAATAATTGCAATCGATAGAACGCCAATTGCGATCCAATGATCTGTTACTGGCTCCGGATGGTTCCATTTATGCCAGCCTTCATACAGCGAGTAAATTCCACCGACCACGAACAACACAATCGCAACCATGAATCCATATACATACCGCACTCGGCCGTAGCCAAACTGATATTGATCATCAGCGACCCGCTTAGAACGTTTGCCGCCAACTAACAACAAGACTTGATTTAGGGCGTCAGCAACCGAGTGAATTGCTTCAGACAACATCGATGTTGAACCAGTGATTGCAAAAGCCACAAACTTACTAATTGCAATTCCAGTGTTTGCCATTAAGGCTGCAACAACTGCTTTAGTACCACCTTCGGTACTCATATTTTCATCCTTTAATTAGTAACAAATTAGGAAATTAATGTGCCAAGCCAGATTTTAGTTGATTAATTGGACTGATCTGGGAGGGATCAAGTCCAAGTGCCAAACCAGCATAAACACTTGCCCAGTCAGTTGTAATGATCAGTGAAGCGAGGCGACTAATTGCGTGGTTTCCTGTTGCTTGCAACATCGTGATTGGCACATTTCGATCACTTGCAATTTGGCTAATGACTTGAATTCGTTTTGCTACGGCTGGATGCTCATTTGTATCTCGCAAGATATATAAATGTGTCCGACGATCCACAACTCCATCGTCATCACGGAAAATATCTCTAGCCGGCGCCGCTCCAGCTAATACTCCATCAAAAGCAACTATTTGGTTGTGGCCGACTTCAGGTAGCTCGCCGTGTACCGCAGGGATCTTGGAATTCTCCGCAAGTTGTGCCATGAATCTTGCGGCCGCAGTTGCACCGATCATCCCAGTGCCCCAAACCATTGGTAGCGACTCCGCACAAGTTAGTGCGATTGCCTTGGCTGTGTTTTCTAGCGTTGTTACTGACGGTCCGTTGGCAACGCTTAGCTCGTCCATTAGGTCAGCGGCAATTTCAAATTCTTTTTCATCGATGTGCGCAATGCCAAGCGCATTAGCGACCATTAAAAGTGGCGTGGCATGTGTCCAAAGCGAAGCGCGTGGACTCCGGCCCTTGGCATTAATTGGGAAGTGAACTGCTCCAGCAATTGAGTTGGAGAGTTTTTCTAAATCGCTGCCACCAGCGCCAATCGTAATTAACCGCGCTCCCCGGCGGCCCGCCTCAGCGGTAGCACTTAAAGTTTCTTCGGTCATACCAGAGCAGGAAACGCCAACGACAACGTCCATTGGTCCAACCCAACCCGGCAAACTATGAGACTGCTCGAGCACAATAGGAATCGGTCCCGATTGGCCCAGAACTGCTCGGAGTACCTGTCCACCAACTCCAGAGCCGCCCATACCTGCAAACACTAAGTTTCTAGGTTGATCACCAGCAGAAATCGTGGCCAGGCTGGTTCGATCTATCGTGGCGACAGCCTCGCGAACTTGCGCACCAGAACTCGCAACTGCGGACAACATGTCACTGGCATCGAGGGCGCTCATGCCCGCTAAGTCCTCAAGTAACAAGTCATCGATCATGACCTAAAGACTACCCGACCATCATTGCTAATACGGAGTCTCGAACTATCTCCATATAGGCAACATCTTTGGCTTCCACATTCAGTCGCAGTAGCGGCTCGGTATTACTCGGCCGAACATTGAACCACCAGCCTTCACCAGAAACCGTGAGACCATCAAGCTCATCTAGTTGTGAGCCTTGCGCTATCGCAGTTTCTTTGATTCGAGCAATCACTGCTTTGACGTCTTCTACCTTGGTGTTGATTTCACCGCTCATGACATAGCGAAGGTAAGGCTTAAGTAATTCACTTAGTGTCGTACTTGATGATGTCTCGCCTAATGCAGCGAGGGTATGCATTGCGGCTAGCATTCCTGAATCTGCTTTCCAAAAATCGCGAAAGTAAAAATGTCCAGAATGTTCGCCGCCGAAAATTGCATTAGTCTCAGCCATTGTCGTTTTGATAAATGAATGACCAACTCTGGTTCGTACTGGAGTTCCACCGTTTTCAATAACAATTTCGGGGACCGCACGCGAAGTTATCAGATTATGAATAATGGTTGATCCAGGTGCTTTAGCAAGTTCGCGAGTTGCAATTAGCGCAGTCAAAGTTGAAGGATTAACAATCTCGCCCATCTCATCAACAACAAAACAGCGATCGGCATCGCCATCGAATGCTAAGCCGATGTCGGCGCCAACCTCGAGTACGCGTTTTTGCAGGTCCCGTAAATTTTCGGGCTCAATGGGATTTGCTTCGTGATTTGGAAACGTGCCATCGAGTTCGAAATACATTGGCTCAATGTCAAGAGGTAATGCCGGCAAAATGTCATCGCCTAAAACAGCTGGGACCGTGAATCCGCCCATTCCGTTTCCGGTATCAATTACAACTTTCAATCTGCGGCTGTTCTCGAGTGGAACTAGGTCGCGCAAATACTGGGCATAGGCAGCAAGCATGTCTTGCGTGGCTGCGAAACCTTTTGGCCCGTCATAAGTTGGCAGGTTTTCACTTTCCAACATTTCGCGAATTCGGGAAAGTCCAGAATCTTGTCCAACGGGTGCAGCGCCCGCCTGGCACAATTTAATTCCGTTGTATTCGGCGGGGTTGTGGCTGGCGGTAAACATTGCTCCCGGAATATTTAGCTTTCCCGACGCGAAGTACAAACCATCAGTTGAACATAATCCAATGTTGATAACGTCAACGCCTGCTGCAGTGACGCCAGCGATAAATGCAGCTACTAAATCTGGACCTGTTGGACGCATGTCATGGCCAACAACAATGCGCCCAGCG
Organism: Candidatus Nanopelagicales bacterium; assembly: GCA_044237405.1. GTDB lineage: Bacteria > Actinomycetota > Actinomycetes > S36-B12 > UBA5976 > UBA5976. Next base: position 4,649 of record JBIIFI010000025.1, read on the forward strand.
CCGCCATCGCTTACGCGGATACTTGATACTTCAACAAATGCGTTTCCGACTTCACGCGCTAAGTCTGGGCCCCACTGATCGGGCACTACGCCACGGATGTCATAGGCCTTAATTAAGGCGGAAAGGTCGCGCACGAGTTCAGTCTACGAGTTTGCTTAAGTTGATCTGATTGCGCTTAAGGATTTGGGTTTTGACCGGAATCGCGCAGCACCCTGAGGTGGCCGCGACGATTCACTTCTACCATTTCATCTGCAGGATCCACGCGACCAACTTCGCGCACGGCATTTGCCAGCGCCTCGATGTCATCAACGCTGGGCTTTAGCGCCTCTGGATCAGGAGCCAGGCGAACAACATCCCAGCCTTTGGGAGCAGTCATGCGAGCTGCATGATCCTCACACAGGTCATAGCAATGTGGTTCGGCAAATGTTGCTAGCGGACCAAGTACGGCAGTTGAGTCTGCATAGACATAAGTCAGCGTCGCAACAGCCCGCTTACTGCACGATGGCTTCGAACAACGACGTGATCCCACATTCGCCAAACTAGTCGACATAGTCTTAGGTCGTGGGTATCGAAACACCAAAAGGTCTAACAAGATGACTATGTCAGTAAAGCGGGATCGGCATGATCGCGGTTTGCGTGGGCCAGCGCTGCCGCACTCGGCACCATTTCACGAATCTAGCGATCAGTTTTTTGTTCGTGAGATGAAAGAGGCTGTTGAAGATCTAGATGCTCGCCTTGGAACAATGCTTAGTTCCATAAAATTTGCACTAGAAGAAATTCCCAACAAGCGTGATCTAACTTATGCAAGTGGTCATGTGCCACTTGGCCGGATAGATCAAGGCAACCCAATCACGATTGTGCTGTATCAAAGGCCAATCGAAATGCGTTCGCCATCAAAGGACCTGTTGCAGCGAATAGTGCGAGATGTCTTGGCTGAGTTAGTCAGCTTGACAACTGGACTGCGCCCTGACGACATTGACCCGAACTACCAGGGCCCAGAGATTCGAGACTAAAAGCAATCGGCCCCAGCCACGAGACTGGAGCCGATGAAGATTGCTAATTGCTTTATCCTGCTTGCGCGCGCTTTAGTCTGCGGCGCTCGCGTTCTGATAAGCCGCCCCAGATTCCAAACCGCTCGTCATTTTCTAGCGCGTATTCAAGGCAATCAACCTTGACTTCGCATGAGCTGCACACGCGTTTTGCTTCGCGAGTTGAGCCGCCCTTTTCGGGGAAGAATGCTTCGGGATCGGTCTGGGCGCAGAGTGCGCGTTCATGCCATCCCAGGTCTTCAGTTTCCGTGAAGGGAAGTCGAGCGATATCGCTCACTTGGAACCTCCTGGTTAGTCGTAACAAGTTTGTTGCTGCCCTGATGCAAGCGACAAACCATGGTGTTACGTGGTCGGTAAACCGAACCAATCCTTAAATTACACAGGTGTTATTCGTTTGACAAGTCATATTCGTTTATAAATAAGGGTTTTTTACCAAATACTTACTAAAACCCTTATTTCAATGAGTTTTTTAGTTAAAAATATTTTTAGTTATTTTGCGTGTTTCGCGGTCGAATCGGCGATCAAAATGCGAATGCACAACGGGAGTTTAACTACTACGACCTCTGATCAATTTAGATTCTTGTGCAGTGAAATACTCAAGCCATGACGGTTGCAGAAAGCCCTTGGTATTCAAATCCAGTTGCGCGTAACTGGTCGATGCCAGCACCGGCAAAAGAAGTTGCACGGTTTCATCAGAGTCTGCCCAACTACGCAATTACTCCACTGATTGAGTTACCTGAGGTAGCGCGCGAACTAGGCATTGGTCGCTTGTTTGTTAAAGACGAATCAGCTCGCATGAACCTGTCTGCGTTCAAAATTTTAGGCGCCGCTTGGGCAGTTGCTCAGGCTCTGACAGATGGCGCTAATCCAGCCGACATTGACGAAGTTAAGGCAGCCATCGATTCGGAAAACAAACCAACATTGATTGCCGCAACTGATGGCAATCACGGTCGAGCAGTTGCCCACATGGCTAAGCGACTTGGTTTGGAATGCGCCATCGTGATTCCCGATGGTGTGAGCGCGCAGGCAATCAATAACATCGCCGGTGAAGGTGCGGAAATCACGCTTATCGATGGTGACTATGACGAAGCAGTGGAATTGGCTAAAGAGATAACTTCAACTTTGGATCACGCAATTCATGTTCAAGACATGTCATGGCCTGGGTATGAGCAAATCCCAAACTGGATTATCGAGGGTTACACCACACTCTGCGCCGAAACTGATGAACAGCTTCGAGAACTCGGAAGTAGCCCAGCCGACTTAGTGGCCGCTCCAGTTGGAGTTGGTGCATTCCTGCATTCAGTCTTGGCGCACTATCGCAGCCAACCTGGACGCAATCCAGTTGTCCTGAGCGTGGAGGCCATTGGCGCTGCCTGCGTTTTGCGGTCCCTGCAATCTGGTGAATTAACCAGTGTGCAGACGGTGCCAACGATCATGGCTGGCATGAACTGTGGCACGCCATCATCTGATTCCTGGCCTACCCACAAAGCTGGCGTTGATGCCGCCGTTGCCGTTACTGACGATGAAACCCGTTTGGACCTAAAAATCCTTGCTGACCTCGGTGTTGATGCTGGTCCTTGTGGCGCAGCAACTTTAGCTGGAGTTCGCCAGGCCTTGAGCACTCCCCAACGGCGTGATGAACTGAGAATCACAAAAGATTCAGTAATCGTTTTGTTTAGTACTGAAGGCCGCGCGGCCAATCCACTTAGTTAATTCTCTCTCAGGCCTCGTTCAAGCCGTTCGATTGCAACTTTGTAGACTTCAAAAGCTTGCCGCCTGCCGACAGCAATCGCTTCAATACTTACTCCCTCAATTTCACCTGAGGTCAATTCCCGATAAACCAATCTGTATCCAGGACTCATGTCTTTGCGCTCATCGAAATAGAGTTTGAAGCAATCAGATAAGTCACCAATTTCTGGATGCGATGCAAGTGCCTTACCCCTAATGCGTCCTCTTGCAAGATCATCTATCAAATAGAAGGCAACATTTTGCAATTCGCTTGGCAGACTTTGTAGGTCAATCAAAAAACCATCGGAATAGATGATGCCTAGATCCTTGCCGTCCCCCACTTACACTCCCCCCGAAGTTTGTTAAATTTCTTCAGTACTCACCTGGTAGTCACCCTCAGTGATCTTGTCTAGGTCTGCCTCTGTAATACCCAGTCTCTTCATGGCTTCCTGGCGCGTAACCTTTGGATCGTTGAGACGTGAGCGAACGA
>JBIIFI010000026.1:0-7872 GCA_044237405.1 Candidatus Nanopelagicales bacterium
CCTAACTAATGATGCTTCTTGAGGGCATTGCCCTGGGCATTTTTATCGGGCTAGTCCTTGGGACCATCGGTGCTGGTGGCGCAATCCTTGCAGTCCCTGGGCTTATCGCAGTCATGGGACTTTCAACTATTGCTGCCACTACTTCATCGCTGGTAATTGTGGGCTCAGCAGCCGTTGCAGGCTTTATACCTCGACTAAAAACTAAAACGGTTGATGTGCGCCTTGGCTTAACTTTTTCGGCCCTTGGAATACTAGGAACTTTTGTTGGTACTCAGCTAGTCAAGGTTGTACCTGAATCGGTGCAAATACTTTTGTTTGCCACTTTGATGTTTGGTGCAGCAATAGCAATGTGGCGCGGCCCAGTAACTGAATTGGATGCGCAAGTTAAGTCTCAATGGCCATTAGTTTTTGTTGTTGCTAGCGCAATCGGAGTACTAACCGGATTACTTGGCGTTGGTGGTGGGTTCTTGATAGTGCCCGCACTGGTTTTGATTCTCAAGGTTCCAACTAAGACTGCAGCTGGAACTTCCCTAGTGGCAATTGCGAGCACATCGGCGATTGCTTTCTTGATGCGCTTTGAGTACTGGGGAGAAGTTCCTGTGCTCCCGATTGCAGCATTTACCCTCGCAGCAATTGTCTCATCATTTCTTGCTGCACCGATTGCCGGAAAATTGAATGCCAGAACACTACAAAAAGGTTTTGCCATCTTTGTAACTATCGCGGCTACTCTTATCTTGGCCAGCCGAAATTTCTAGATCAGCTACAGGCCGTAACCTCGGCGCCACTGTTAAAGGCCTCAATCGCTTCCATCGCATCTTCTAGCGTCTCTATTGCCGCCACTGTTAATCCTTCAGGGATGTGACCGATAACGTCCTGACAGTTGCCCTGAGGCGCTAGGAATAGCACTGCCCCAGCATCCCTAGCGCCAATGAGCTTTTGCTGAATTCCACCAATGTCGCCGACAGTTCCATCGGGAGTTATCGTGCCGGTTCCAGCAATGATCTTTCCGTTGGTGAGAGCTCCAGGTGTCAGTTTGTCGATGATTCCAATCGCAAACATTGTGCCGGCACTTGGCCCACCAACTCCGGTTACACCAAATTCAATATCGAATTCTGCGGAATAGTTGATATCAAGGCCAATGCCAATGTAAGGAATAGTTGATTCATCTTCTGTAGTAACGGGGTCATCTTCCCGGGCGCCCGATGTTACTAATGCAGTTGTCTCTGAGCCATCGCGGATTACGACGAACGATAACTGTGACCCAATTGGCTTTCCGCGAACTGCTTCGACAACTTGCTCTGGAGTTTTCATGACAACAGAGTCAACCGACACAACCTCATCGCCAGCTCGCAAGTTATTCTGTGCAGGAGTGTTTTCGCCAACACTAATAATCACTATTTTTTCAGTTACCGGCTGGTCCAGATAACCCATCGCAGCTGCAATTGCATAGCTTTGAGAAGTGCTAAATGCTTCAGCATTCTGCGCTGCATTCTCTTCTTCAGTTTCACCTTCTGGATAAATTGCTTCGCGTGGAATTACCCGATTGTTTGGATTTAGCCAGCCCCAAAGCGCCTGGAAAACATCTAGTCCCTCTTGTGGTCCACCAAATTCGCTGACCGTAGTCATGTCCAACTCGCCTTCAGTCGGGTAAGTCGGTGTCCCAGAAATTGAAATTAATTCAGTGTCACCAATGCTGCCGATGGTATTGAAAACTGGACCTGGGGATGTCATCACATAAGGCACCGGGATCAAAATTGCGGCCACCAACAAAATCGTTAGCGACACCGTCAAAGTGGGCTTAAACCTAAATCGCATGACCTAGCCGCTCTCGTGTGCGCCAAAACTATAAGGATTCCAGCGTACGCGAAAACACTACGGGATTTTGTTCGCCCATAGCAGTGGCAAAAATGATTAATGAAACCTCGACATGGGCATAACCTTGAAACTACGAAAGACCAGAAAAGTGGGCATTATGAGTATTCCGTTTGGCTTTGCGCCAGGTAGCGATGACAATAACCAGATTGCGGACATGCTCGAAAACATGGGACGCATGCTTCGAAATGGTGGCGATCCATCCGGCGGTTCAGTCAATTGGAATAGCGCCCACAGCGCCTCAGCACAGGCCTTGCAGGCCGCCGGTGACCCTGAGATAACTGAAAAAGATCAAGAGTTGTTGCGCGCTGCCGCAGACTTAGCAGACCTTTGGTTAAACGGTGCCACAGTTTTACCGAGTGCTGGACACACAATAAATGCCGTCACTCGTACTCAGTGGTTGGCGAACACTTTCGACTCTTGGAAAATTGTGGTCCAACCCGTAGCTGACGGTGTTGCTTCAGTGATGACCGGAATGCTGCCTGCTGGAAACGATTCGGGGACGATAGAAATTCCCGAGGAACTACTTTCCAGTCTCCCCGATGAAGTTGCTGCCAACCTGCGCGAGACTTTGGCTTCACCAGATTTTGCGGCAATTACCGGCCCACTTATGGCTATGGCGAAATCGATGGGCGCCACGATGTTTGGCACGCAATTTGGTCAGGCACTTGGCCAGATGACCACGGAAGTTCTTAGCAACTCTGATATCGGTATTCCATTAAATGCATCCGGCAAGCCTGGCTTAGTTGTAACTAACGTGGATACATTCATCAAAGGGCTTTCGGTCGATGAGTCGGACGTAAGAATTTACATAACCCTTCGAGAGCTAGCTCATCAACGCCTATTTGCAGCAGCTCCTTGGATTCAATCCCAACTTTTAGCTGCGATCTCGGACTATGCCCGCGGAGTGAAAATCGATACTGCAGCAATTGAGCAAGCTATGACTCAGATCGATCCAACTAATCCCGAGAGCATCGATCAAATGATGACCTCATCGTTATTCGAACCAACGCAAACACCTGAGCAAATCGCCGCTCTGACACGCATTGAGTTGCTCTTAGCACTAATCGAAGGCTGGGTGACTGTCGTTGTAACGGAGGCTGCAGGTACTCGCCTACCTTCCGCTGGCGCCCTTGAAGAGGTATTCCGGCGGCGCCGAGCAACAGGCGGGCCAGCCGAGAAAGTTTTTGGCGGACTAATCGGGTTGGAAATGCGGCCCCGCAGAATGCGTGAGGCTGCCTCGCTGTGGCAGCGCATGGCACAAACTCAAGGCATTGAAGCTCGCGATAATTTATGGTCACATCCGGATCTCTTGCCGCGTGATGCTGACATCGATGACATCGATGCATTCTTGGCGGCTGGCAGCGAGGATCTAATGGCAGAACTAAATAAGGCCATCGAATCCGCAGAAGAAGATCAACAAGACTGATAGCTAGCTGCATTAGCTAAATCGCATATCTAAATCACTGCGAGTTGTTCACAGTGTTGAGAACTATTCAGCAGTTAAGTGTTGCTGTGCGTGCGAGTAACCGTCTAAATAGGCCTTGGCTTTTTCATGATCTGGATAACGCTGCATGAGTTCATAAAAGGCAGCACTGTGATCGGTGACTAGTAGATGAATCAACTCATGAAAAATCACCGAGTCAATCACAAAATTTGGCATCCGCTGCATGCGGTGTGACAGTCGAATTGCGCCATCAGCCGGAGTACACGATCCCCATCGGGAATTTTGATTAGTAACCCATCGAATGGTTACCGGTACGGAATGAGTTTGGAATAGATCCTGATCCAGATACTTAACGGATAGCTGGCGTGCACGTTGCTCCAGAAGTTTTTGGGAACTTAGGCGTTCATCACGATCATCTAGTCGATTTACTAGTTCGACCACATAGGCATCAATTTCACGTTTTGCCATCCGAGTTGGCACGGTGACAACGGTTTTTTCATTATCTCGATACGCCGTGATATTTCGCTTTGCGCGCTTGCTGCGTCGTACTTCAACTTTTGCTAAATCAGTGCGCTGATAAACAAACTCGACTGGATCAGAACTAGCTTGGCTAGATGGTTCATCACCATCGAATAGCGATGGCTGATTTGATCCCGTCATGGTACTTAACGCTAGTCCAGACGGGTGCTAAAAATGATGAAGCTCTCGAGCCGCGTGCTCAACAATTCGCCTTCCCCTTGCGAACGTCGGCTCGTTATCTCGAGAGCTTCAACACGGGAAACTTACGGGCAATTACCTTGTGCACGCAAGGTAAACGACCAAGTAGTCATTTTTACTGTGGACAACCTTGGGGATTAGTTGGGGATAGGTGCCACATTAACTGGGGATGACTGGTGAACAACTTGGGGAAACTCTGCTTGTGAGCGTGTGAATATAGGCTTTTATCAGGCAAAACTCTATCCACTAGATGTGGAAAGAAAATAGATTTATCCCCAAGTGACGAATGTCCAAAATAGAAATTTGTTAGTTAGCTACCGGATCCAAAGTAGTAACACAGATTACTTGTGGAAGGTTTTTGTTCTGCACAACCCAAGGTTTGCAAACTCTAAGGATGTTAATTGCAAACCCACAGCTTGCTCCTGGTGTGCACTTCTATCGACGAAGTGATTCCAGGATGCAAATTGGTATCAATCCAAATACTTCACTGGTAATCGACATCCAAATTGGTCGCCAGCTTTCGCAACTTCTCGATGGCAACAATTCACTTACCCAAATCTGTAATGTGTTAGCCGAATCAGGAGTTGATCAAACTTCAAGTCAAAACTTTCTGCTGCAAATGTTGCACCTTGGATTGGTAACTCCTGGACCAATTAGGCAGACGCACTATGAAAAGAATCCAGTTGATGCCATCCAACGACATAACTTAAATCGAGAAACCCGTGGTGATTTAGGAGTCATTAAGCGTCGAGTTGAGTGTGAAATTTCGATCAGCGGTGCCGGGCGACTAGGAACCACACTTTGCTTGATCCTGGCTAGCAGCGGATTTCCAAACATCAAAGTTCGAGATGCAAAACTTGTGAGTGAAAACGACCTGACTCCTTGGGGAGCTAGTCGCCTCGACATTGGCGTGCGGCGAGATCAAGTTGCACGATTACTAGTTGAGCGGATAACGCGGGGCGCTTATAATCATCAAAATTCTTTTCGATTTAAAGCAAGTAAAAAGCTAGAGATCCTCCTACCCGAGCAACGGGCCGACTTTCCATGGGTCGATGCCACTTGTGCTGATTTGTTAACTGGGGAAGATCAGCCCTATTTGTTTGCTTCCATCGCAGGTGAATCAAGCCTGATTAGTCAGGTAATCAAGCCTGGAAGTGAACCTTGTCTGCGTTGTCGACATTTACATCTAGTTGACCAAGACTCGGATTGGCCACTAATTGATTTGCAGATTTCGCAGCAAGCAGAGCTTGACACTGCACCCATTTCATTGGTGGTTCGCACTGCCCTGGCGATCCAGCGCTGCATTGAGAATTGGGTCGATCTAGATGACAGCTACTCCCCAGCCGAACTTAAGGTGCTAACTGCCAATAGCCCCGATGAGACTTATCCCACGCACTTTCACCCCTCCTGCGGATGCCGATGGGACTTAACTGTTTGACAATTAAGGGTGAGCGATTTATCCCAGAGTGGACTTAACCGGAGTGCGCGAATAGCTGCGCTGCCGATTAGGCATGTGGGTCGCCGGGCATTAGGACTTGGCAAGCGCTTAGGTGGAATGTCAGCCCAAGACGCTACTTCGCAAGCCCAAGCAAAAACCGCCGAACAAATTTTTAGTGTTCTCGGTGACCTCAAAGGCGGAGCCATGAAGCTCGGTCAAGCACTGAGTGTTTTTGAATCAGTTTTACCTGACGAAGTTGCTGGTCCGTATCGCGAATCCCTTACCAAGCTCCAAGACTCGGCCCCGCCGATGGCAATCGAATCTGTACACCAAGTTCTCCGGGAGTCACTCGGAGAAAATTGGCGTGATCGCTTTACTTCGTTTGATGATGAGCCAGCTGCTGCTGCTTCGATTGGCCAAGTTCATCGAGCAGTTTGGCATGACGGCCGCGATGTGGCAGTCAAAGTTCAATACCCAGGAGCTGCCGGCGCTCTACTAGCGGACCTGCAGCAACTTTCTCGATTCAGCAGATTGTTCGCTGGGTTTTTCCCAGGGATTGATGTTCGCGCAATTATGCGTGAGTTAACTGACTGTGTCGCCGAAGAACTCGATTACCTACATGAGTCAAAAGTGCAGCGCAAATTCGCTGTTGGTTTTGATGGTGATCCGGATTACTTCATTCCACACGTGCTGGCAGCAGCCGAAAATGTAATCGTGACGGAATGGATTGAAGGGAAATCATTAGCCCGAATTATTGAAACCGGCACTCAAGAACAGCGCGATCACTTTGGAAAAATGTATTTACGCTTTTTGTTATCTGGGCCAAGTCGCGTTGGATTGCTACACGCCGACCCACATCCAGGAAACTACAAAGTTATGCCTGACGGGCGCTTAGCAATTCTTGATTTTGGCGCTACTGCAGAATTACCTGACGGTTTGCCGCCAGCGATGGGCACACTATTAAAGATCGCGTTGGTTGGAGATTCTGAAACCGTCGTTGCGGGGTTACGGGCAGAGGGATTCATTCGACCTGGCATCGAGTTAGATCCCCAATCGCTTTTGGATTATTTAGGTCCATTTACCGAGCCAGCACAGGTGCCAGTTTTTAAGCACAGTCGAGAATGGATTCGTGAGCAATTCGAGCGCACTAGTGATCCACGAAATGCTGACTGGTCAATTGGAATGAAAATCAATTTGCCTCCAAACTACGTAATGATTCATCGGGTTTGGCTGGGAAGTATCGGTGTACTTTGCCAACTCGAGTCAGAATTTTCCGTGCGCGATGAATTTGCTCGTTGGGTGCCAGGATTTGCCGAAGAACTAAAGGCTTAAGTCGCGCAGCAAGGTAGATTGCTCGCGGTAACCCTTTCCATCAGTGTGGCGAGATTTGGCCCAAGATAAATGCAAATGAGTCTTGGCGCGAGTCATTGCCACATAAAGCAATCTGCGCTCCTCATTGAACTCGGCTGAGGTCGTAGCGTGCGAAATTGGCAGTAAGCCTTCACTCACTCCAGCAACGAAAACTGCCTCCCATTCCAAACCTTTTGCAGCATGGATTGAAGCCAGAGTTATCGCATTAGCACTTGGCGCAAACTCCAGCTCGCTGCGCAAATCCAAAGCCTTAACAAATTCTGGTAATTGCGCATTTGGGTCTTTAGCTTGCAGTTCAGCTGCCAGGTCCACGATCGTGTTAAGTGATTCCCAAGTTTCGCGCGCTGAGCGCCCACTATCTGGTGCCTGAGGTCGCCAGCCAACTGAACTCAAAATATCCCGAACCATATCAAGTAATGGGCGATCCCCTGTTACATGTAATCCCGCGCGCAAGTTCAAAAGTGCGTTCTTTACTTCAACCCGTTCGAAAAATCGCTCGGCGCCGCGCAACGAAACCGGAATTCCTAATGCGCTAAGTTCGGCTTCAAATATTTCCGATTGACTGTTGATTCGGTAGAGTACTGCAATTTCACGTGCGCTTATGCCGCTAGCCAGCAATTCTGAAATCTGTAGTCCGATTTTTTTAGCTTCTTCCTCATCACTTGAGTACGAAGTCAGATTGACACTTGGTCCTTTTCCACGCTTTGAGGACAAGCGCACTGGACTTGTTGCGTCTTTGGCCAAAACTTGATTTGCCACCGAAACAATTGGTTCTGTGCTTCGGTAAGAGTGAGTTAACTGAAAATCTTGAGTGCGGGCAAAGTGAGTTGCGAAGTTGATTAGATACTTAGAAGTAGCACCTGAGAATGAATAAATAGTTTGCGCAGGATCTCCAACTACACAAACATCATCTCGGTCCCCTAGCCATAGGGATAACAGTTCGAATTGAACTGGGCTAACATCCTGGAACTCATCGACCGTAAAGTGGCGATACTGTTTTCGCACAGCATTTGCCATGTCTGGAAAA
>JBIIFI010000027.1:0-7833 GCA_044237405.1 Candidatus Nanopelagicales bacterium
CAAGTGCAAAATCTATGTATTCGTGACCATCGACATCAACAATTAAATTTCCTTTTGCGCTTTGCATGTAAAGCGGAAATCCACCAACCCATTTGTTCATCCAAGGCATTGGAACGCCACCGAACAAATTATCTGCTTCGTTATACAGAGCCAGAGACTTTGGATTATTTGCTAAATAAGTGTGGCGTTCGCGTTCCAGCAACGAACCTAGGTGGCCGCGATCAATTTGAGTGTTTCGGCTAGACACAATTACCTGCTCCCGCGGAATCTTGAGGTGTTAAGAATTCGCCATGTCCACAAAGCGACTGTAGTGGCCTTGGAATGCCACCGTAACAGTTCCTGTTGGTCCATTGCGGTGTTTGGCCAAAATGAAATCAGCTTCGCCGGCTCGCGGTGATTCACGCTCGTAAACATCTTCGCGGTGTAACAAAATCACCATGTCGGCGTCTTGTTCCAAAGATCCAGATTCACGCAGGTCTGAAAGCATTGGGCGCTTATCCTGGCGTTGTTCTGGTCCGCGATTGAGCTGTGAAATAGCGATAACAGGTATTTCTAATTCCTTAGCTAAAAGTTTTAGCGAGCGCGAAAATTCCGAGACTTCAACTTGTCGACTCTCTACCTTGCGACCAGATGACATCAGTTGTAAATAATCGATGATTAGTAACCTAAGGTCGAAGCGCTGCTTAAGTCGTCTGGCTTTTGCGCGAATTTCCATCATTGTCATGTTTGGTGAGTCGTCAATAAATAATGGTGCGTCATTTACTTGGCCCATTTTGTTTGCAAGCCGGCCCCAGTCTGCATCACTTAAGGTTCCTGCGCGCATATGATTCAAGCCAACTTGTGCTTCAGCCGAAAGCAAGCGCATCACAATTTCGTTGCGACTCATTTCAAGGGAAAATATTGCGGAAGTTAAATTGTGTTTGACGCTTGCCGAGCGAGCAAGATCTAAACCAAGAGTTGATTTACCTATCGCTGGTCTGGCCGCAACAATAATTAATTGCCCGGCATGTAACCCGTGGGTGATTTCATCGAGTCGCTCGAATCCGGTAGGCACACCAACTAGCTGACCGCCGCGATTTTCAATCGCTTCAATTTCAGAAAGTGTCTGTGGCATGATTTCGGAAAGCGGAGCGTAGTCTTCTGAAGTTCTCCGGCCTGTTACGTCATAAACTTCTGCTTGCGCGCGATCAACCAATAAATCAACTTCGGCGTCGCCGGAATATCCCATTTGCGCAATGCGAGTTCCTGCATCAACTAGACGACGAAGGATTGCTCGCTCAGTTACGATGCGAGCGTAGTAAGAACCGTTAGCTGCTGTTGGCACGCTGGCAACGAGTGTGTGCAAGTAACCAGCGCCACCGACGTTACCCAGTGCGCCACTTTTACTTAAATAGTTTGCAACAGTGATTGCATCGGCAGGTTCGCCGCGGCCATAAATATCTAGGATCGCGCCGTAAATGGTTGCGTGAGCTGGTTTATAAAAATCAACCTCGCGCAAAGTTTCGATGACATCGGCGATGGCATCCTTACTGAGCAGCATTGCGCCAAGAACTGACTGTTCGGCAACGATGTCCTGGGGTGGGGTCAGTGCGCCTTCTTCTTCGTAATTGCGGGGAAATTCCGCGACGCTCATCTAGTCCACCTTCGAATTTGGGCCCAATATTCCTGATTTATCAGGTGCTATTGACTGTATGGCTATGGGCTGACAATAACAATGAACCCTGTGGATAACTAAGTGGACAATGTGGGGAAAACCGCCGAAACAATGCGTATTCTTCTGGGGATATCCTGTGGGGCTAGCGCGAGTCTGCCTGTGGATATCCCTATTTATCAGGGATTTTGTTGTCCCAAGCCTGTGTGCAGAAAGTTCTTGGCTAACTATTTTTCAGCCTGGCCAATTGGCCAATTCCTGGTGGCTTTGCAATGAGTGGTCACGCCCGACAAACAAAACTGGAGGCAGCAATGCTGCCTCCAGTTACTTGTGGAGAATAGGGGACTCGAACCCCTAACCCCTGCCTTGCAAAGGCAGTGCTCTACCAATTGAGCTAATTCCCCGGCGGTAAAACCGTAGAACAAAATCTACTCTGAAGTAGCCTGTGTCCACAATTCTTGCTCGGCTTTGCTGTTTTCAACCTGTTGATAGATCACATAACCAGCAACTGCCAATAATGCTAACGACAGAAGTTTCTTCATAGTGCTCCCTACCTTTCTGATCACTTACAACAATTCTTGCGTGGGCCCAGGTGGACTTGAACCACCGACCTCTTCGTTATCAGCGAAGCGCTCTAACCAAGCTGAGCTATGGGCCCGGATTTCTTGCCGGTCTTGTCATTATTTCTTTTGCCCCTATTTCTAGGCACGAATTAAGAGGTTACCTTAAAGCGGGCTATCGCCCAAAATGAATGCCTAGCCTCGGTCTGTAAGAGTTAGTTCTACCCCGCCGGTGAAACCAACGCTGAGGTTGTAAAGAACTGCAAACAAGGTGGAAAGTACGCTGATTAGCACTATTTCGACCGCGGAAACCACCATGGTTAAGCCAATTAATCGACCAAGGGATAGGAAGCTAATCTCGGCACTATCCCCCCCTGAGGCATCGTTCCATAGGCCTGTCACGGCATCAAATACTCCGGCAGCCGAGAGCATCCCCCACAACACAACCACCGCAACGATCATCACACCCGCGATGGTGACACCTAACATGAATGAACCCTTGGCCACTGACCAGGCATCCACATGGGTTAGGTGCAGGCGAACTTTGCGTGGCGCGTTTGTCTGCGGTTCGTTAACTGAAGCCACCTGGTCTTGTTGCTCCTTGGCAGGCTTCTTAAAGAAGTTGCGCTTTGTTGGCTGATCGTCAGTTAAATCAATATCGATGTCAGACATTTAAACCTCTTCTACTTCAGTCACAGTATCGTCAGCCGCTTCGGTATCTTGCTGAGTTACCGGAATTTCTACACTTTCTAATGCAGCCATAGCGGCGGCTGTACTGCGAGCAACAGCCACGACTTTATCTTCGTCGCCAACCTTCATAAATGAAACTCCCATAGTGTCTCGTCCCGCAGCACGAATTTCATCTACGCGGGTTCGAATCACCACGCCATTACTGGCTATTGCAAATATTTCATCCTCTGCTGCACAAATAAGTGCGCCCGCTAATCCGCCTCGTTTTTCCACCAATCTCATGGCTCGTACACCTTGCGTGCCGCGACCCTTGGCGTTCCATTCTTCGATAGAAGTTCGCTTGGCCCAACCACCCTCAGTCACGGTTACTACAAATGAATCAGCTGTTGCTACTTCCATTTTGAGAAGGTAGTCATCCTCAGTTTTAAATCTGATGCCAATCACGCCGCCAGCGGTTCGGCCCATTGGACGCAGGGTTGCATCATCGGCATGGCAGCGAACTGAGTAGCCCATTTTTGATACCAACAACAAATCGTCTTCATCGTCAACTAGCTGAGCTGACACAACTCCGTCTTCGTCGCGCAAAGTAATGGCAACTAGACCAGTGCTGCGTGATGAATCATAATCCGCCAACCGCGACTTCTTTATAACTCCGTTGTGAGTAGCTAGCACCAAATACTTAGCTTGCTCATAGTCGCGGAGATCTAGAACCTCAACAACGTGTTCTTCTGGAGCTAGTGACAGCAAGTTCGCAACATGTTGTCCGCGAGCATCTCTGCCGGTATCAGTTAGTTCGTATGCCTTAACCCGGAATACGCGGCCACGATCAGTAAAGAACAAAATCCAGTGGTGTGTAGTGGTGACAAAGAAGTTAGTAACCACATCGTCTTGCTTTAAGGCCGCGCCCTTAACGCCGCGGCCACCACGTTTTTGTGAACGATATAGGGCTGCTTTAGTTCGCTTGATGTAGCCATCAGCAGACAAAGTGACAACTATTGGTTCTTCCGCAATTAGATCTTCATGTGTTACATCATTTTCATCCGCCACAATTGTGGTGCGTCGGGCATCACCAAACTTGTTTACAATTTCGGCTAGCTCTTCGCTCACTATGCTGCGCTGGCGGGTGTGGTTAGCAAGTATGTCTTTGTAATCCGCAATCTCAGACATCAACTTGTCGTGTTGTGTTTGTAGTTCATTGCGTTCCAAAGCTGCAAGCTTGCGCAGTTGCATATCTAGAATTGCTTGGGCTTGAATTTCATCAATGTCAAGAAGTTTCATTAAGCCGGCTTGTGCTACCGAAGCAGATTCGGAAGCTCGGATTAACGCAATAACTTCATCAATGCGATCGATTGCTTTTAGTAAGCCAATCAAAATATGTACGCGTTCTTCAGCAATGCGCAAACGATAAGCCGTGCGGCGCTGAATAACTTCGACCTGGTGTTCAATCCAATTCAAAACAAAGGCATCAAGTGTCAGAGTGCGTGGCACACCATCGACAAGTGCCAACATGTTGGCGCCGAAGTTATCTTGCAGCTGGGTGTACTTGAATAAATTATTGAGCACGACCTTTGGAACTGCATCGCGCTTAAGTACGACAACAATTCGCATGCCGGTACGCGAAGAACTTTCATCGATCAAATCTGCGATGCCGCTGACTTTGCCTTGCTCAACTAGCTCGGCAATGCGCTCCAGCAAATTATCTGGGTTGACCTGGTATGGCAACTGGGTGATCGCGATGATTGTGCGGCCACGCTTATCTTCAGTAATTTCTGTAACTGCGCGCATAGTTACTGAACCGCGGCCAGTGCGGTAAGCATCTTGAATTCCGCGGCGCCCGACGATCTGTCCCCCAGTTGGGAAATCAGGTCCGGTGATGCGTTCCATTAATGCTTCGAGCAATTCTTCACGAGTTGCATCTGGGTGCTCTAGTGACCACTGCACGCCAGCAGCAACTTCAGTTAAATTGTGTGGCGGAATGTTGGTGGCCATTCCGACAGCGATGCCCGAGGAGCCGTTGACCAATAAATTCGGGAATCGACTTGGTAAAACAGTTGGCTCTAAGTTCTTGCCGTCGTAGTTAGGTACGAAATTAACCGTTTCTTGATCAATGTCGCGCACCATTTCCATGGCAAGGGGCGCCATGCGACATTCGGTGTATCGGGATGCCGCGGCAGAGTCGTTGCCTGGAGAGCCGAAGTTGCCCTGACCTTGCACCAACGGATAACGCAGTGACCATGATTGTGTTAGCCGCACCAAAGTGTCATAGATAGCGCTGTCGCCATGTGGATGATATTGACCCATGACTTCGCCAACTACGCGAGCACTCTTGTTGAAAGCTCGATCTGGACGATATCCACCGTCATACATTGCGTAGATCACCCGGCGGTGGACTGGCTTCAAGCCATCTCGAACATCTGGCAGCGCGCGCGAAACAATTACGCTCATTGCATAGTCAAGATATGACCTTTGCATTTCAACATTCAGATCAACGATCTGAACTTCATCATGTGTTGAGTCGTTTATGTCAGTCATCAGATATCCAAGAACCGCACGTCGTGTGCATTGCGTTGTATGAAGTTACGGCGACTTTCGACGTCTTCGCCCATTAGTGTCGAGAACAGTTGGTCGGCTTGCGCTGCGTCGTCAACTGAGATTTGAAGTAGCACGCGAGTCTCTGGGTTCATAGTAGTTTCCCAAAGTTCCTCGGCATTCATTTCGCCAAGACCTTTGTAGCGCTGAATGTCTTCGGTGCGAAGTTTCTTTCCGGAAGCTAAGCCTGCTTCGACAAGTTCATCTCGCTGTCGATCTGAATACGCATAACCGGGTGCTTCGCGTGACCACTTAACTTTGTAAAGCGGTGGCTGCGCCAAGTAAACGAATCCGCCATCAACTAAAGGTCTCATGTAACGGAATAAGAAAGTTAGCAACAAAGTTCGAATGTGCTGCCCGTCAACATCAGCATCGGCCATTAAAACTAATTTGTGGTAACGCAATTTATTGATGTCAAACTCATCTTGAATGCCAGTTCCAAACGCAGAAATAATTGCTTGTACTTCTGTGTTAGCAAGTACGCGATCGATTCGAGTTTTTTCGACGTTTAAGATTTTTCCGCGGATTGGTAAAATTGCCTGGGTACGAGGATCGCGGCCTTGTCCCGCAGAACCGCCTGCTGAGTCACCCTCAACAATAAACACTTCACACTCAGATGGTTCATGACTAGAACAATCTTTTAGCTTGCCTGGCAAACTGCTGCTGCCCAGCAGACCTTTACGGTTACGAGCTAAGTCGCGCGCTTTACGAGCTGCTAGTCGCGCAGTTGCGGCTTGCAAGGATTTGCGCGCAATGTCTTTGCCTTGCGCTGGATTCTTTTCGAACCAGGCTGCTAATTCCTCGTTGACAGCTTTTTGTACGAAAGTTTTAGCTTCGGTGTTACCAAGTTTGGTTTTAGTTTGACCTTCAAACTGAGGTTCCAACAACTTTATAGAAATTATTGCTGTTAAACCTTCTCGAACATCTTCACCCGAAAGATTGGTGTCTTTTTCTTTTAAGATGCTCCACTCACGGGCAAATTTATTTACTAGTGAAGTAAGTGCGGTTCGGAATCCTTCTTCGTGCGTTCCACCTTCAATGGTGTTGATGGTGTTCGCAAAAGAGTAAACCGACTCGGTGTAGCTGGCATTCCACTGCATGGCAACTTCAAGGCTTAATCCACGCTTGGTGTCTTCGGAGAAAATTTCCACTATGTCGTTATGGATTGGGGTTTTACGAGCATTTAGGTGCCGCACGAAATCTGCAATACCGCCTTCGTACATGTAACTAACGCTGCGTGGGCCGTCTAGTTTTGGTTCGCCGGTTTCTTCATCGATTGCAGGTCCGGCAGAAGCACGCTCGTCAGTAAGACTTAGTGTCAGGCCACGATTAAGAAATGCCATTTCTTGGAATCGGCGTGACAAAGTTTCAAAATCATAAATTGTGGTTTCAAAGATATCGCCATCTGCCCAGAATGTGACGGTTGTACCCGCAGTTTCGGTTTTGCCACCTTTTTTAAGCGGCGCCACTGGAACGCCATATTTGTAAGACTGGGTATGTATCGACCCGTCGCGGCGAACTTCGACATCAACTTTTTTGGAAAGTGCGTTAACAACAGAGACGCCCACGCCATGAAGGCCGCCTGATACTGCGTAGCCGCCGCCGCCGAACTTGCCGCCAGCATGCAGCACAGTTAGTACAACTTCAACAGCTGGCTTGCCTTCTGAGGGCACGATGTCTACCGGGATTCCGCGGCCGTTGTCGATCACTCGAACGCCACCGTCAGCCAAAATTGTTACATCGATTTTTGTGCAATATCCCGCTAGCGCTTCGTCAACTGAGTTGTCTACAACTTCATAAACTAGGTGGTGTAAGCCGCGTTCACCTGTGGAACCGATGTACATTCCGGGCCGTTTGCGTACTGCATCGAGACCCTCTAAAACTTGGATCGAACTGGCGTCATAAGACACGTTTAGGGCCTTCCGTAGAGCTGTCTTTGGCACCTGAAGGTCAGACCCTAAGTGGGAGTTTTTCAGGCACGCTTACTGCTTTAATTCTATCTTTTTATTGGGTTTTTTGGAAGTCGGGGTTTCACCCGTAAGTGTCCCGCGGGCCTCGTCCGGGCACGCTTCGTTGCCCATGTTTCCAGGACGGAGCGGTTGGCCCAATGACCTTAATTTCGCTAATTCTGCCGTGCCCAATTTCCTCACCTAGACGCTGGGAAATGGTCGGCAACAGCAATCGAATTTGGGTTGCCCACGCACTTGAGTCTGCTTTGAGTACTAGCGTTCCGGATTGGCCGCTTGGATCTAAATTGAAAGTCTCAATAACTACGTGGCTGGCTATTTCGTGGCCAACTATTAATCCCCATTGACCCGTGAGCTTGCCTGTTGATATTTGTAG
>JBIIFI010000029.1:0-7659 GCA_044237405.1 Candidatus Nanopelagicales bacterium
GCTGCAATGGGCAATCGTGCATCAAACGCCCGCAGTACTTACCAACATGGTTCGCTATCGCCAGTCTCAAGATTCTCGAATTGCTGATGTACTTGATGCATCCAGACGCCAGATCGCATTGAGTGCGCGAAACGTACTGACAAACCAAGCATTCCTAGCTTCATCAGCTCACATGTCAGATATTGCCCAGCGCGTTGCTGGCATGGTGGGAGATCCGCGCGATATCGGCCAAGCATTAGTGCGCCAGACCATCGAACTTGGGCAAGCCTGCATCATTGACCCACAGGCTGATTTGGGAATGAATCAGGTTTATGTTCCAGAGCTGGCAAAGTTATTACCTGGCGAAACTCGCAGCGCTGACGCTATTTTGCAAGAGCGATGTGAAATTGGGTTTTCTAACTACCTCGCAGATAACGCAGTAACTAACAGCAACGATCGACGCGCAACTCGAGATCGCCTCAATGCAGAACTGTCTGTAATCCAAAAAATGGGGTTAGCCGGATACGTCTTAACTGTGGCGCAAGTTGTTGACATGATTAGAAAAATGAAAGTTAGGGTTGCGGCTCGGGGTTCAGGCGCTGGAAGTTTTATTAATCATTTACTGGGTATTTCTGGAGTTGATCCGATCCAGCACAACTTATTAATGGAGCGATTTGTTTCAACACTTCGCCCAGGGCTACCAGATATAGATATAGATGTGGAATCAGATCGCCGGATCGAAATTTATCAAGCAATTTTTGATCGATTTGGCGACCAGCGCACAACCTGTGTTTCGATGCGCGAAACTTATCGAGTCCGACATGCTATTCGTGATGTTGGCGCAGCTCTTGGGATGCCACCAGGTGAAATTAATACTTTTGCCAAATCATTTCCACACATCAGAGCCAGACACATTAGAAGTGCACTTGCCGAACTACCTGAGTTGCGGCGAAGTGGAATTGGTATCAGGGCTGCGCGCGGTGACCTAGATCAATTTCTAGATTTAGTCGAAGGCCTAGATGGCTTACCTAGAAATACTGCG
The DNA here is from genome assembly GCA_044237405.1 of Candidatus Nanopelagicales bacterium. GTDB lineage: Bacteria > Actinomycetota > Actinomycetes > S36-B12 > UBA5976 > UBA5976. The sequence continues at coordinate 1,022 of JBIIFI010000029.1, forward strand.
CTACATCCCTGTGGCATAGTGCTTTCCGACTTATCGCTACTGCAGCGCACTCCAGTGCAACCTAGCGCTCAGGAATTTCCAATGTCGCAATTTGATAAAGATGATGTCGAGCACATGGGTTTACTCAAACTTGATGTGCTTGGCGTTCGAATGCAGTCTGCATTGGCTTATGCCATTCAGCAAGTAAAACAAACTGTCGGACCCAATGCCCACGGCGCTGACGACAGTGGAGTTATCAATCTGGAGAAAGTACCGCAAGATGATCCAAAAACTTTTGAGTTAATACAAAGCACTAAAACTTTAGGCTGCTTTCAGATTGAATCACCCGGACAACGCGAGCTAATTGGAAAATTCGCGCCAGTATCCTTTGGCGATCTAATTACAGACATCTCGCTATTTCGACCAGGACCGGTAAAAAGTGACATGATCACGCCATTCTTGCGAGCTCGGCAAGGTTGGGGTTCGACTAACTACATGCACCCAGACCTGGAACCAATTTTGGCCGAGACTAGCGGAGTTGTAGTTTTCCACGAACAAGTTATGCGAATTGTTTCGGTAATGACGGGATGTTCGCTAGAGGCCGCAGATCTAATTCGTCGCCGCATGGGGGATTATGAACAACTTGATGAGATTCGAGAATGGTTTTATAAATCTTTGCGCACCAGGGGATACAAACTTGAAGTAATTGAACAAGTTTGGGATGTATTGCGATCCTTTGCTTCTTTTGGATTCTGCAAAGCCCATGCTGCAGCTTTTGCTTTACCTACATATCAATCTGCCTGGTTTAAGGCACACCATCCGGCGGCATTTGTAGCGGGAGTATTAACACATGACCCGGGAATGTATCCCAAGAGACTGATAGCTGATGATGCTCGTAGCTTTGGCGTAGAGATACTGGGACTTGATGTTAACCGCTCTCGTGATACTTACATTGTAGAAAAAACGGTAACTGGCGAATATGGAATTCGAATTTCACTTGCCGAAGTCAAGGGCATAAGTTCGCAAGAAGTCGCAGACATTATTTATGCTGCGCCATATTATTCTTTGGCAGATTTCATCAGTCGTAGCAAAGCCTCTCGACCGATTGTTGAGCGGATAGTTCTAGCTGGAGGTTTTGACGCTTTGCATGGCCAATTAGTATCGCGCCGAGATCTGCTATTTTATGTTGCAGAACTTAGTGCAGAATTTAAACTTCGAAAGACTGTGCGGTCAGCAGTCACAGATCAAATCTCACTGGACATGCAAGAAATAACATGGACTCCGGAGCCAACTGGACTACCTACCTTGTCGCTAGCTGATCGCGTCAGATATGAAATCGAAGTTTTAGGAATAGATGTCAGTGCGCACATAATGAGTTTTTATGGCCAGATGCTAGCTGAGTTAAATGCAGTTCCCGCTAAACATTTATTGCAAGTTAGATCTAGATCCAATGTCTTGATAGCGGGAGTTAAAGTTGCCACTCAAACGCCGCCGATTAGATCCGGTAAACGGGTGGCCTTTATAACTTTAGAAGACTCAACTGGTCCAATTGACGCTACTTTCTTTGAAGCGGCGCAAGATCAATATGCACCGGTGCTATTTCATTCCTGGTTACTTCTAGTCAGTGGCACAGTGCGTCGAACTGGCCCGCGTGGCGTTTCAATTCTGGCTAACGGTTGCTGGGAACTCTCTGAGGTTTACCACCACTGGAAGAATGGCGGGGTGAAATCAGTTTTGGATCTAATCGGGAGTACCCCAATTAACCAACTAGATCCAGTCGCCCCAACTCAAATTTGGGAACATGCCAGCGGATTTAGGTCATCACCTTTTGCTGATGTTCGACCCGCTGGCTCAGATATCGCACGTTCCATGCGATCAGCGGCAAAGATGGCACCATGAGCCGTTCGCAGTTAGATCGAAGCAATTCGGCTCGTGACCCAAAAGGTGACGATACCGACTGCAACATATTGCACATCGACATGGACGCCTTCTTTGCATCTGTTGAAGTTCGCGAAAATCAGAGTCTGCGCGGCAAGCAAGTAATCGTTGGCTTTGATGGCAATCGGGGAGTTGTGCTCTCGGCAACCTATGAGGCTCGAAAACTTGGCGTGCATTCAGCTATGCCAATGTCACGGGCCCTGCGACTTGCACCAGATGCAATTGTCGTTGAACCAGATCATGAGAAATATTCTGAAGTATCCGAAAATGTTATGGCGATTTTTGAGTCAATCACGCCACTAGTTCAGCCACTATCTGTTGATGAAGCTTTTCTGGATATATCTGGCGCCCAAAGACTTATGGGAACACCAACTCAAATTGGTGAAGTTATTCGCGCGCGCGTAAGTGATGAACAAGGAATAACTTGTTCCGTCGGAGTTGCTCCCACCATGTTTGTTGCAAAGCTGGCGACAAACTTTGCTAAACCTGATGGCTTACATGTCGTTCCCGCTGACAAAGTTATTGAATTTTTACACCCACTTCCTATTGGCGCACTTTGGGGTGTAGGCGAGAAAACTGCGGAACAACTTTCGCGACTTGGCTTAGTGTCCGTTGCCGACATTGCAAATACTCCCGTAAAAACCTTGGCTCGAGTTGTTGGCCAGGCAGCAGCAGAACACCTCTATGAATTGGCGTGGGGTCGAGATCCACGAATCGTTACACCAAATCAAGGCGAAAAGAGTATCGGTGCTGAGCGAACTTTTGATTCTGACTTAGACGATCCAGAATTGCTGCATGCTGAGTTTCTAGACCTGAGCAATAAAGTAGCTAAGCGACTGCGAGCTGCGGAATACTTTGCGCGCACCATCACAATAAAAGTTAGATTTGCTGACTTTACTTCAGTAACTAGAAGTAAATCGCTGAGTTCTTCAACTGATTTAGCAACCGAAATCTATGCCACAAGCAAGAACTTGTTCGATGCAATGCAATTACAGCGCGCGCGGGTTCGGCTTGTTGGCGTTCGGGCTACTGGCTTGGTTCCAGCCAGTGAGTCCTCAGTGCAACTGGAGTTTTCCCAGCGAGATTCTGGCTGGCGGGAAGCCGAACAGGCCATTGATCAGGTTTCCCAAAAATTTGGCAATTCTGCAGTTAAGCCAGCTCGCTTAATAAAGCCAGATTCTTAAGGGGTAAGCCCTCGTTTGCCCTGAATTTACCGGCCCTAAACCAGTTTTCAGGTGGTTTGAGTTTCACAAATCCCAAACCAGTCGTAGTCTTAAGGAGTAAAGGTTTTTATCTACGGATTGAGGGGGCGCACATGGCACTGTCAGATCACGAACAACAGCTGCTAGAACAAATGGAACGCGCTCTTGCCTCGGAAGACCCAAAGTTTGCCTCTGCGCTTCGCGGATCCATGACAAACCGAGCAGCCACCAAGAGCATTGGTGTTGCGGTACTTGGCGTAGTTATCGGAGTTGGCATTCTGCTGGCAGCCGTGACAACTGAAATTCCAGCCCTCGGGGTACTTGGGTTTATGGCGATTGTTGCTGGCTTTTATTTCGCCCAAAAAGGGGCAAAGGCCAGCCAAAACTCTGAAAAGCCAAGTGCTAGTCCAGGTCAGTCAAACGCCGGTGGATTCATGCAAGGTCTTGAAGATCGCTGGGATCGCCGCCAAGATAATGGCCAATAAGTCCAATTAGCTAGTCGATCGCCCGCTTGGGCGTCTAGTTCTGGGATACGCCATAATAAAAGGTATGACAATTCATAAAGCTGAAATCGGAAACTTTGCTGAAGACTTTGTAGTTGGAGATGTTTACCAACATCCCTTTGGCCGCACCATAACTGAGGCTGACTCCACCTGGTTCACGTTATTAACTGTGAATACCAATCAAAATCACTTCAATAACCACTATGCAACCCAGAATCCAATCGCTGAAGGTCGCATCATTGTTAACTCAGGATTCACTGTTGCACTTGTTTTAGGTATGTCAGTTCTAGATATGAGCCAGCATGCTGTTGCAAACTTAGGTTGGACCGACATCAAGCTAACTGCTCCGGTTTATGTTGGCGACACTTTGTATGCCGAGAGCAAAGTATTAGACATCAGAGATTCTTCGTCCCGTCCAGATTTTGGAATCTTGACAATGCGCACAAGAGGATTGAATCAAGATGGCGTGGAAGTGCTCACCTGGGTTCGTTCGGTAATGATTTCCAAGCGATCCTCTGGAATTGGCCAAAACTATTTTCCAGTCGCTAAAACAGGACCAATTGAATAACGCTTGCGTAGATTTTTTGGTTTTCTAGTCACTGCGGGAGCACTTGTTGTAGCTGCCTTAGTTGGTTACTCACTCGTTCTATCTTGGCTAAATCCACTTCCGCTGACAATTGAAAGTGTTGATGGACGTCCGCTAATCACTGCAACACAACCTGCCACGATTGCAGTTTCAAATGATTTGGATAACAGCGGGTACGACATCAGCTATCCCCAATGCAAAGGTGAATTGCCCACTAAGTTTGTTGGCTTCGCCATTGTTGGGCTAAATGGTGGCAAGCCATTTACTGCCAACAAGTGTTTTGAGCGACAGTGGGAGTGGGCATTGACTCATGATGCCGTGGCCGTTTACATAAATACTGCCGATCCAGGTGATGAGTCGCCCGTTAGATACGGAAAAAAAATAGCCAAGGACTCGCTAAAGCGTTTAAAGAAGTTTGGGGTAGAACCGGGCACTCCGATTTGGCTTGATGTTGAGACGTTAAATACCTGGACCAGCGCGGAAAGATCAGTACAGGTGCTAACTGAACTTGCCATAGATTTAACTGCAGCCGGCTACCCAGTTGGCGTGTACGCTCCGCGGGTGCACTGGTTTGAAATCACAGGCGGCGCGAACTTGGACTTGCCTACTTGGCTTGCTATCGGTCCTTATCCAGATGTTCCATCAGGTGTAGCTGCCGCAAAGGCGGCGTGTCTTAAAAGTTCATTCGGTGGGAAAACACCCAACATGGTGCAGTTTGTAGCAACAGTAGATGGCGTGACACTAGATCGAAATATCCTCTGCGGAAGTGCTACTGGATTAGTAGCGCCAACAAACTAGGTATTGATAGCGCCAAAAGTATCGTCGTCAGGGTATGGAAACCATTCCGGATCTGCTTCGGCAACAGGTGCGATCATTACCATCTTTGAATTTCGGAATAGCTCAAGTCCTTCGGCACCAAGCTCTCGGCCAGATCCCGTGAACTTACGGCCGCCAAAAGGAATCGCATCATTGTCGTTGAGCGGAGTGTTTACCCAAACAATTCCAGTTTCAATTTCATTGACAGCGCGAAAAGTTTCTTCTAGATCATTGGTATAGATATTCGCACCCAATCCAAGTTCTGAATCGTTTGCAAATTCAAGTGCTTGATCAAAACTAGACACCTTACAGACTGGTGCTAATGGTCCAAAACATTCGCCATGCATAACATCCATTTCATGTGTTGTCCTTAACACAGTTGGCTCGTAGAACCAACCAGTACTTTGGGCACTGCAGCGTTTTCCGCCAGAGACAACTTCGGCACCTTGTTCAATTGCTCGATTCACAATCTTTTCGAATCTTTCAAGCTCGCGCTTGGCTGACATTGGTCCCATGTCGACCAATCCAAGCCCATTACCTACGCGAAGATTCTTTGCAGCTTCAGCAAGCTTGGAAACAAATTCTTCATAAACATCTTCATGTACATAAAATCGCTCTGCCGAGGTGCACACTTGGCCGCAATTTAAGAAAGCGGCAAATGCTGCACCGCGAGCGGCAGTATCTATGTCGGCTGAAGGCATGACAATGAATGCATCATTTCCCGACGCCTCAATAAGTGCTGGCTTAAACCGCTGCGATGCAGTGGCTGCCACAGCTTGGGCCGCCTTAACACTGCCGGTAAAGGCAATTGCATGAGTGTTTTCGTGACCAACTAAATCTTGACCAGTCTGCGAGCCACCAGTTAAAACCTGAACTAATCCATTGGGTAAGTGATCAAATGCTGCCATGGAGTAAAGCATTGTTAGTGAAGTTAACTCAGATGGCTTAATAATCACGGCGTTTCCTGCAGCCAAGGCAGCAGCTACTTGCCACCCTGCAAGCAGGAGCGGGAAGTTGTAAGGAACTATCGAAACTACCGTTCCAACTGGTTCTTTAATTACCATGTGTAGTTGCCCGGCTATTGCTGGACCAGCTACTCGACCCTGATCATGGCGAGCAATTTCGGCGTAATAACGAAATGACGAAGCTGCTGCGCCACCTTCCCAATTCGATTCGCGAAATGGTTTACCCATTTCTCGCGTTAGGCATTCTCCGGTCTCTGGAGAGAGGGCAAGCATTCGATCGGCAACTTGATGTAACGCAACGGCTCGATCTAACGCGCTCAAAGCCCACCATTGTTTCTGTGCTGAATTGGCAGTTGCGACTGCAATATCAACTTCTGCTCTGGTCGCATTAGCAAATTGGCCAACAACTTCTTCGGTGGCTGGATCAATTAAGTCAGTCAAGGTTCCCAAACTAACTTGCCACTGGTTAGCAATGTAGTTATGTCCGGAAAGCTCGCGCATTCGCTGCTGTACTGGAGTGGCCATGTCAGTTCCTTTTCAACGCCAGGCCTAATTTGACCTGCTGGTAACTGACTCTATAAAAGGCTAAATTGCGGCAATTAGGGGGTGTCAACTCGGAAACCTAAAATATTTTTGTATTGCTCCATTT
>JBIIFI010000030.1:0-7609 GCA_044237405.1 Candidatus Nanopelagicales bacterium
CTGTTTGGTATCCAAATTCTCAGAGGGATTTTGGCTCAGGTTTAGTTGCCCGATGTCCGTTTTTTTGCCAGCCAAAAACTTCTAGAAACCCAATATCTACGCGGTTCAGTTTCACATTCTGGGGTTTTATCTCTACGCTAGAGATTACGCGAAGGGGAAACCCCGCTTAGATTTAAGACACACTTGCAATACGAAAGGTTGACGACATGAGTTTAACGCCGGAGGACGTGCGTAATAAGCAGTTCACTACGGTTCGATTCAAAGAAGGTTACGACCTCGATGAGGTTGATAACTTTCTGGATGAAATCGAAGAGTCGCTATCAGCCGTAACGCGCGAAGTGGAAGACCTACGCGCTACCGCTAAGGGCCAAGTACCGGAGTCAATCCGCGAAGAAATTCGTGCTCTTGGTGATGAGAACGCGCGCCTTAAGAGTGAACTAGATCAAGCTGCTAAGGCGATTGAATCTCACGGAACTCACACTGAAGTTTCATCCGATGGTGGTGCAAGTGTTGCAGAACTAAAGTCTGCGCAAGATCGAATCACCGAACTTGAATCGCAGTTAGCCAATGCAGTTAGCGAAAGTCAAGCCGCTGCTTCTGCAGTACAAGAACTAAATGACAAACTTGCAAATGCCGAATTAGATTCAGTTGCAGCAAGTGTTGCTGCGGCCGAAAATGCTAGTCCGGCTGACCAGGGAATTGCATCGGTTCGAATTCTAGAATTGGCGCAGCGCACAGCTGACGAAGCCGTGGCGTCTGCCCGGATTGAGTCTGAGATTTTACTTAGCTCAGCAAAAACCACATCCGAAGAGTTGGTGGCAGAAGCTAAGGAAAGCGTGGCTAACATTACTCGCGAGTTTGAATCTCAGAGAGTTTCCATGGAGCGTCGAGTCGAAGAATTACGCGCTTACGAACGCGAGTACCGTGGTCGTCTTCGTAGTTACCTTGAGGGACAACTTCGCGAACTTGAATCCAAAAACATCAGTGGCGATCGTCAGGTTACTGAAGACTAGAACTTAGTGAAAACTAAAGTCCCGGGATTTCCCGGGCCTTTAGTTTTTATGCCTTAACGATTAAGACTTTAAGTTCAAGTTCTTCGTCAACAGCAGTTGCATCAGCAACTTGTCCTTGCTGCCATGATGTGGCTAACACCTCGGCACTAATTAATTCGTTATGGGTAAGTAGCGCACGCGCGGTGATTTCATTGGCAGATTCCCAAACCACTGAGATTCGATCGCTAATGTCAAAGCCTGAACTCTTGCGAGCATCTTGAATCAGTCGTGTCACATCGCGCGCAATTCCTTGGCCGATTAACTCAGGAGTTAAAGCCAAATCCAAAGCTAAAGACTCTCCAGAATCACTAGCCACAGTCCAGCCTTCGCGCGGCACCTCGGTAACCACGACGTCATCTGGTCCAATTTCAAAAGTCTCATTAGCTACAACAACAGACGCTTTGCCAGACTTGAGTTCAGCGACCAAGTTCTTGGCATCTGCTGCGGCAATTGCTGCTGCTATTGCTGGGGTGCCCTTACCAAATCGGGCACCTAAAGTCTTGAAGTTTGCTTTCAGGCTCACGTCAACTAACTCATCAGTTCCAGACAAACTCTCCAGGCTCAAGACATTGACTTCGTCACGAATTTGAGCTTGCAAGCCTTCGGGCAAACTATCCCAGCCAGCAGCAGCTACAAGTGCGCGTTGCAACGGTTGTCTAGTTTTTACTCCCGAAGTCGCGCGCGCAGATCGTCCGAGCTCAACTAGTCGGCGAGTTAAATCAACTTGATCACGCAATGTGTCGCTGATGTTTTCATCTGACCAAGCTGGCCAGGCGCTGATGTGAACTGATGGAGTTTCCGGTGTGACATAAAGATCTTGCCAAACTCGTTCAGTAATAAATGGTGTGAATGGAGCCATAACTTGAGTAACCACCTTGAGGCAGTGATGCAAAGTACTGAGTGCCGCGTGATCGCCATCCCAGAATCTCCGACGCGATCTCCGCACATACCAGTTGCTTAAGTCATCTACGTATTCTGCAATGAAGCGGCCAGCGCGTTGAGTATCAAAATTTTCCAGCGCCAGATCAACGTCACGAGCTAGGCGAGTGGCTTGCGAAACTGCCCAGTTATCCAAATCCGTTAAATCAGTAAGTGATGCAGTATCGCTATCCCACGAACTGGCTTTGGCATACAAACTTTGGAAAGCAACGGTATTCCAATATGTCAGTAGCGTTTTTCGAACAACTTCTGCGATTGTGCCATGACCAACGCGACGCGCTTGCCATGGTGAACCACTCACAAGCATGAACCAACGCAATGCATCGGCGCCATGTTCATCCATTAAGCCAATTGGCTCGAGCACGTTACCAAGGTGCTTACTCATTTTGCGGCCATCTTCATCAAGAATGTGACCCAAGCAAAGTACATTTTCATACGATGACTCTTCGAACACTAAAGTTCCGATCGCCATCAGGGTATAGAACCAACCACGAGTTTGATCGATAGCTTCACAAATGAAGTCGGCAGGGTAACTTGCCTCGAATGTCTCTTTATTGTTTTCTGGGTAACCCCATTGCGCGAATGGCATTGCGCCTGAGTCATACCAGCAGTCAATAACCTCTGGAACTCTTGTTGCTACTCCGGAACATTCAGGACAAGCAAAAGTTACATCATCAACGAATGGGCGATGGGGATCAATGGCCAAAGTGTGATCGCCCGCAATGGCCGCCAACTCACGTCGGCCGCCAACACAAGTTAGGTGACCTTCTTTGCAGCGCCAGATTGGTAGTGGTGTGCCCCAGAATCTATTACGCGAAAGCGCCCAGTCCACATTGTTGTTTAACCAGTCGCCGTAACGACCCCACTTAATAGTTTCTGGAAACCAATTAGTCGATTCATTCTGGGCAATCAATTGATCTTTAATAGCGGTAGTCCTGATGTACCAAGATGGCTGCGCGTAATAAATCAAGGCTGTGTGGCAGCGCCAGCAATGTGGGTATGAGTGCTCATAGGGGAGGTGACGGTATAGCAAACCTTTATCTTGCAAAATCTCAACTAAGCGAGGATCTGCACTTTTGAAAAACACGCCAGCAACTTCTGGAATGCCGGCTTCAAAAGTTCCATCTGGCAACACTGGGTTGACTACCGGCAGTCCATATGAGCGACAAAGAGCAAGGTCCTCGGCACCAAATGCTGGTGCTTCGTGCACGATTCCAGTACCGTCTTCAGTTGTTACAAAATCGGCTAACAAAACAGTGTGTACTGGAGAATCAGTTTCTGGAAACTCAACCCAATCAAAAGGTCGTTGATAAGAAGTGCCCTCAAGGTCTTTACCTTTTATAGTTTCTAGCTCGCGAGAGTCTTCACCTAACACTTTTTCGCGTAGCGCAGCAGCAATCACAAAGTGTTCACCATCGGCGCTTTGAGCTACGACATAATCCACACCAGCATTGACGGCAGCTGCGGTATTTGAAATAAGGGTCCAAGGAGTCGTCGTCCAAATTAGTAATGAGATGCCTTGGTACTTTTCTGGCAATGACCCGCTTGTAATCGGAAACCGAACATATACCGAAGCATCTACGACATCTTCGTAACCTTGCGCCAATTCATGGTCGGAAAGTCCAGTTCCGCAGCGTGGACAATAAGGTGAGACTCGGTGATCTTGTACTAACAAACCTTTATCGAAGATTCGCTTTAGACTCCACCAAACACTATCGATGTAGTTTTCATCCATAGTCCAATAGGCCTGATCCATGTCAACCCAATAACCCATGCGCGAAGTCATAGCTTCAAATTCGTCAACGTGACGTAACACCGACTCTTTGCAACGGGCATTAAATTCGGCGATGCCATACTTTTCGATATCTTGCTTGCCAGTAAAGCCAAGTTCTTTTTCGACTGCTAATTCAACTGGAAGTCCATGGCAATCCCAGCCGGCTTTTCGCGGGACGTGATACCCCTTCATAGTGCGATAGCGCGGAAAAACATCCTTGAAGACTCGTGCCTCTACGTGGTGCGTTCCCGGCATGCCATTTGCAGTCGGTGGACCTTCGTAAAAAACCCAACGCGGGCCATCGCTGGTGCGGGCAAGAGATTTATGAAAGATGTCATTGTCTTTCCAAAACGAGAGCACCTCGTGCTCCATCGCTGGAAGATCAATTTTCGCGGGTACGTCGCGGTATGCCATCGGTTTTCCTGTCGCCTGTCAATTAGTACCAACACAGGGAATGCGTTAGTACTTCAGTCAAGGGACGAGATAACTACTTAGCTATTCCCGCGGTACCACCCTTGTTGACTTTGCAATCTGCGACTAAGCAATGTGCGAAATCCACTTAAGTTTTAGTCTGCGTGCTCGTTCTAATAGGTCAAAAGACCGTTCCTCGAGGCAACTCAGAAGTGATATCTCGCAGTTCAACACCCTGGGCTCACACCGTCCCCAGGTCGCTTACTTGGTGTTGCTGGCTGCGCGATGTGTCTTCGTCATCGTTTTGCCGACTAAGAGTAAAGATTACTGCCAAACCCATGGGATTTACGCATCAGACCCCTGCGGAAACCGTCCAAAATCGCCTTCGATACCGCCTCACAATTCCAAGATTCTCTCTTGAATTGCAAGAAATCGTGTTTTGTCGTACCGTCAAGCGAGCTTTTGAATGGCGACTCGGTAGAGTCTAGGGACTCGGACGTTATATAAAGGGGTAATCAATGGCTGCGAAAACAGCTAAAAAGGCACCAGCTAAGAAAGCACCTGCTAAAAAGGCACCAGCTAAGAAAGCACCTGCTAAAAAGGCACCAGCTAAGAAAGCACCTGCTAAAAAGGCACCAGCTAAAAAGGCACCAGCTAAGAAAGCACCTGCTAAAAAGGCACCAGCTAAGAAAGCACCAGCCAAAAAGGCGCCAGCTAAGAAAGCACCAGCCAAAAAGGCTCCTGCCAAAAAGGCACCAGCTAAGCCAGTAAAGAAAGTTGCCCCAGTTAAGCCAGTCGTAATCAAAGAGCCAAAAGTCACTAAAGCCCAACTAGCAGCAATCGCAAAAGCCGAGGCCGCAGCGGCCGCAGCTTTGGCTGGTCCTCCGGTGCAAGTTATTAATCCAATCGGATCGGTTGGCCTGCCTTCAGTTCGTAAAGCAATTCCTGGCAAGAAAGCGGTTGCAAAACACCCAGTTGTTCAGGAAGACGAATCAAGTTGGTCAAAAACTGAATTAAACGCCGTCCGCAAGACGCTTGTCAAGGAAGCCGAAGAGTTGGCAGCTGATATTGCGCAAGCTGAGCAAAGTTTCCACGACTTGATTATGGAAAGCGGCGAAGGAGCTGGTGATGACCAGGCTGATGCTGGCACCAAGACTTTCGAACGCGAACATGAAATCTCAATCCTTTCCAACAAAAAGGATTTATTAGATCAGACCAATCGTGCTTTAGAGCGCATTGATGCTGGCACATATGGTGCTTGCGAAAACTGTGGCAAACAAATTGGCAAGATGCGACTACAGGAAGCAAACCCGCGGGCGACAATGTGCATGCCTTGCCGCCAACGTGAAGACCGTTCCTAGAACCGTGTACCGTCGCCAACTTTTATTCACTGCGGCAATTGTTTTAGCCCTTGATGTCTTAACAAAAATTTGGGCAGTGTCTAGATTAGAAAATCAATCTGACATTCAAATTTTTGGTGACTATTTAAAATTCTCGTTTGTGCGCAATCCTGGTGCTGCGTTTTCTATTGGCACGAATTCAACTTGGGTTTTCACAACTATTGCCATCGCAGTAACCATCGCTATATTATTTTTGTCCAAGCAGGTAACTAACCGAGCTTGGGCGATAGCGCTAGGTGGACTTCTGGGGGGCGCTATTGGCAATTTAGTAGATCGAATTTTTCGCAGTCCAGAACCATTTCTAGGACACGTCGTGGATTTTATTTCAGTGCCGAATTACCCAATGTTTAACATCAGCGACAGCGCGGTTGTGATTTCTGCAATCGCTATGGTTGTTTTGTCAGTCCGCGGCGTCGAATATCGAACTCCGGCTTCATTCGATGGCGACGCCAAGCAGGAACAATCGTGATTCGTACTTGGCCAATTGATGAGTCTCTCGAAGGTGAACGTTGTGACGTTGCACTTTCTCGCCTAACCGGGGAATCCCGGGCAAGTTGTGTTGCAATGATTGATGACAAGCGAGTAACCATCAACGCAAAAGTAGCCTTGAAAAGTGCGCGGTTAGCGTTTGGCGATGTAATTGAAGTTGACTTACCGGATCCTGACTTACACGATGCTGAACCAACAGTTGATCTTCCTGTGGTTTTTGAGGACGAATCTTTTGTAGTGATTGATAAGCCGGCAGGTGTAGCTGCGCACCCAAGTCAAGGCTGGTCAGGACCAACAGTCACGGGCTCGCTGGAGGCCATGGGCACAGTTCTTAGTTCGTATGGTCCAACTGAACGCAAGGGGATTGTGCATCGCTTAGATGTCGGTACTAGTGGCTTAATGGTTATCACAAAATCTGAGCGTGCGTATGTGAGCATTAAAGATCAGTTTCGAGATCGCACAGTGGAAAAGATTTACCACACCTTGATTCAGGGCCGACTAGATCCAATTAATGGAACAATTGATGCCCCTATCGACCGACATCCGTCTTCTTCTTATCGCTTTGCGATTATGAGCGGTGGCAGAACTAGCATCACGCATTACGACACTTTGGAATCATTTGCTTATGCCTCGCTACTTGAAGTGCATTTAGAGACTGGCCGCACACACCAAATTCGCGTTCATATGTCCGGGTTACGCCATCCCTGTTGCGGTGATTTGACCTATGGTGCTGACCCAACTTTGGCTGCCAAACTTAAGCTCGATAGGCAGTGGCTTCATGCGGTTCGACTGGGTTTTGAGCATCCTGTTTCAGGCGATCGCGTAACTTTCCATTCTGAATATGCACCAGATCTGGCTAAGTCACTGGAACTAGCCCGCAATTTGTAGCCACGCGCATTGGGCACCATGCCCACTACACCGGCTTGTCACAGCACGCAGGTAACCTAGGGGAGCGTCCTTCCTCTCGCGTACTTATCCCGCTGCATCAAAAGGAACTAATTCTGTGAGCAATGACTCGTTCGTGCATCTTCACGTGCACACCGAGTATTCGATGCTCGATGGCGCTGCTCGGCTAACCGATCTGTTCTCCAAGGCTGAAGAGCTGGGAATGCCGGCCATAGCAATGACAGATCACGGAAATCTATATGGCGCTTTTGAATTCTGGAAAAAAGCGCAAGCCACCAATGTAAAGCCCATTATCGGCATCGAAGGCTACTTCGCACCGCAAGGTCGCCAGTTGCGAGCGCCCTTTGATTTTGGAACACCGGCAGTTGATGACACTTCACTAGATGGCGCAGGACGCGGCCGCTACAACTACACCCACATGACACTTTGGGCAGAAAATAATGTTGGGCTTCACAATTTATTTAGACTTTCTAGTAAAGCCAGTCTCGAAGGATATTATTATCAACCGCGCTTTGATGCCGAGTTGCTTGAGAAACATGGCAAAGGAATCATCGGTACTACGGGCTGTCCATCCGGCGAAGTCAATCGCTGGTTACAGGCAGGAAATTACGAAAAGGCATTAAGTACCGCAGCAACCA
>JBIIFI010000069.1:0-5228 GCA_044237405.1 Candidatus Nanopelagicales bacterium
CGGCGAAGGCCCAAAGGGTCCTCAGGCAGAGCACGTACGCCCGGTTTAAGACCAACACCTTATACAAAAGGACTCGAGATTTTCTCGGGTCCTTTTGTTATGTCCAGGTCGACCCTTCAAAGATTGCGTTAGCGAATTAGGCTAGGGGCATGTCAGATCGCGATAAGTTACGCCAGCAAATAATCGATAAAGCAGTCGTTCATGGAAAGGTAATTCTTTCCAGCGGTAAAGAAGCGGATTACTACGTTGACCTTCGCCGGGTAACCCTTGATGCCGAAGCTGCGCCAATCATTGGTCGCGTGATGTTGGAGCTAACTAAAGATTTAGATTTTGATGCCGTTGGCGGATTAACACTTGGCGCAGATCCTGTTGCAACTGCTATGTTGCATGCTGCTGCTGCACAAGGTCGCAAACTTGATGCCTTTGTAGTTCGCAAAGCTGAAAAGGCACACGGCTTACAGCGTCGTATTGAAGGTCCAGATGTTAAGGGCAAGCGCGTACTTGCTGTCGAAGACACCAGCACAACTGGCGGTTCAGTTATGACTGCAGTTGAAGCACTTCGCGAAGCTGGCGCTGAAGTAGTTGCGGTGGCAGTAATTGTGGAACGAGCCGCAGCTCCTGCAGTTGAAGCCGCCGGACTTGATTATTTGTACGCTTACAACTTGCCAGACTTAGGCCTTTAACTTTTACCTAACCTGCGTTGGCGTAAGACTTCGAAGACAACTGGAATCAAACTCAGTAATACGATTCCGATCGCAACAAAATCAATATTTTCCTTGACAAACGGAATACTTCCCAAGAAGTATCCAGCGATCGTCATAGAGCAAACCCAAACAATTCCACCGATCGTGCTAAAAGTTGCATAGGTTTTGAAGTCCATTCGGGCAACGCCAGCCATGCCAGTTATTACTGAACGAACGATTGGTACAAAGCGCGCGAGCACAATAGCGCGGGAACCATGTTTCTCGAAAAAGTTTTGAGTGGTAGCTACATATTCAACTTTGAAAATCTTCGAATCTGGTCGATTAAAAAGTTTTGGGCCAACTTTTGAGCCCGTCCAATAGCCCAAGATGTTTCCTGCAATTGCTGAAACCGTCATTAATAGCAAAGCAATCGCCAACGGCGTAGTTATGAAGTTACTGGCAATTAGCATGCCAACAATAAATAGCAAGGAGTCGCCTGGCAAAATCACACCAATAAGTAGCCCACATTCAATAAACAGAATCACGCACGCGGCGAACAGGGCAAGCCCGCCAAATCCCTTGAGTAAACCCTCAGGATCTAGAATCCCAGCAGCTTGTATTGATGTTGCGAAATTGAATGGGGTAGTTGCAATCACCATATGACTGTACCCGTGACACAATAAAGACGTGGGTATCGGCAAGCCCAATCCACCACATTATTAACACCAGGAGTGCGCAAGATGCCAATCGCTAGCCCAGAGATTTATAACGAAATGCTTGATCGCGCCAAGGCTGGCGCATTCGCTTACCCCGCAATTAACTGCACCTCTTCGCAAACCATTGTTGCTGCGATTCGCGGCTTTGCTGAAGCCGAAAGTGATGGCATCGTGCAGGTTTCTTGGGGCGGCGCAGAATTCGCATCTGGGCAAGGTGTCAAAGATATGGTCATCGGCGCGGTAGCACTTGCTGAATTCGCGCACGCGGTTGCCAAGGGTTACGGCGTAAACATCGCATTACACACAGATCATTGCCCAGCTGAAAAACTGGATGGCTTTATGCGACCACTTGTACAAATCTCTGCGGATCGAGTCAAAAATGGTCAAGGCCCACTATTTCAATCTCATATGTGGGATGGCTCAGCTGTTTCCATGAAAGAGAACTTGGCAGTTGCTGACGAGATGTTAGATAAGTGCGCAGCCGCCCAAACAATATTAGAAATTGAAATCGGCGTTGTTGGTGGCGAAGAAGATGGCATCGAGGCATCACACGATGCCAAATTATTCTCGACACCTGAAGATGCATTGGCTATGGCTGATCGTCTGGGCCTAGGAGAACGTGGTCGTTATTTAGTTGCGGCTACTTTTGGAAATGTGCACGGTGTTTATAAGCCAGGCAACGTTGTGTTAACGCCAGGAATCTTGAAAGAACTGCAAGATGCAGTCCAGGCAAAGCACAACACTAAAGACAAACCACTTGATTTGGTATTTCATGGTGGCTCAGGCTCGCTGCTATCTGAAATTCGTGAGTCACTTGATTACGGCGTTATCAAAATGAACATCGATACTGATACGCAATACGCATATACCCGCCCTGTCGCTGATCATGTTTTCAAAAACTACGACGGTATCTTGAAAATTGATGGTGAAGTCGGAAATAAGAAGATTTACGACCCGCGGGCATTTGGCAAAGCCGCTGAAGCTGGTATGGCTGATCGCGTAGCTAAAGCCTGCGAAGATCTGCGATCAACTGGAACCAAGATCTAATGACTATTGGACAAGATTTACTAGATGGTCCACCACCGACTTTGTTGCCCGTTGATAATCGTGCAACTGATGCATTAGGCGCCGGAGCAACTCCAGAAAAGGTAGCTGCAGATTTTCCTGATAGCAGTCTGGCTTGGGCAGTTCTTGCCGACCAAGCCTGGGGTGAAAAGCGTGTGATCGAGTCGTATGCTTTTGCTCGCGTTGGCTACCATCGCGGACTTGATTCCCTTCGGAAAAATGGCTGGAAGGGATTTGGCCCAGTGCCCTGGAACCATGAACCAAATCAAGGATTCCTGCGCTGTCTCAATGCCTTAGCACGAAGTGCCAATGTCATTGGGGAAACGGCTGAAGCCACTCGCTGCGCCCAGTTTCTAACGGATTGCGACCCAGCGGCCACACAAGCACTAGCCGAGTAATGTTCTGCCAGAAATAAGGACTAGCCTTATCTAGGTTCATCGAGTCATAAGGGGAATTGCCATGCCTGCCGTCGTGCTAGTTGGTGCTCAATGGGGAGACGAAGGAAAAGGTAAAGCTACCGACCTTCTAGGTAGTCGAGTCGATTACTGCGTTCGCTATCAAGGCGGAAACAACGCAGGTCACACTGTCGTGATCGGTGATAAAAAGTTTGCACTGCATTTACTGCCTAGTGGCATCTTGACCCCCGAGGTAACTCCAGTAATTGGCAATGGCGTAGTTATTGACGTTGCGGTGTTGTTTGAAGAAATTGATGGGCTTGAAGCTCAGGGCATCAATACCTCTAATTTGTTGATTAGTGCTAATGCGCATTTGATTACTCCGTACCACGTAACTCTTGACAAGGTAACTGAGCGGTTCTTGGGTAACTCCAAAATTGGAACAACTGGTCGCGGCATCGGCCCGTCATACGCAGACAAGACTTCACGCCTTGGTATTCGAGTTCAAGACTTATTCGATGAAAAAATCCTTCGCGCCAAAATCGAAGGCTCATTGCTTAGCAAGAACCAAGTACTGGTCAAGGTATTCAACCGTCGCGCAGTTACTGTTGACGAAGTTGTTGAGAACTTGATGCAGCATGCCGGGCGCTTGAAACCATATGTTGCTGATACTTCGCTACTTTTGAATCGCGCATTAGATGAAAACAAAGTTGTTTTGCTCGAAGGCGGCCAAGGAACTTTACTTGACGTTGATCATGGAACATATCCATTCGTTACTTCCAGTAACCCAACAGCTGGTGGCGCTTGCGCAGGATCAGGAATCGGTCCAACGAAGATCACAGGTGTAGTCGGAATTCTTAAGGCCTACACAACACGCGTTGGTTCCGGTCCATTCCCAACTGAACTTCTTGATGAAGATGGTGAAAAGCTACGTACCATTGGTGGCGAACGTGGTGTAACAACTGGCCGTCCACGTCGCTGTGGTTGGTTCGACGCCCCGATTGCACGTTATGCAACTCGCATCAATGGTTTGACTGACATCTTCTTAACCAAGCTGGACGTACTAACTGGCTGGGAAAAGATTCCAGTTTGTGTTGCTTACGACATAGACGGAACCCGTTCCGAAGAACTTCCAATGACCCAGACTGAATTCCATCACGCAAAGCCAATCTATGAAATGTTGCCAGGTTGGTCTGAAGATATCAGTGGCGCAAAGACCATGGAAGATCTGCCAGCGAATGCTCGCGCTTACATTAAGTTTTTGGAAGACGTCAGTGGCGCACCAATCTCCGCAGTTGGAGTTGGCCAAGATCGAAACGCCACAATCAGCATTAATGACTTACTGCGAAAGTAGTTAAATGAAAATCAGTTCAGTCAAGAACGAATTTGGCGATCCAATTGGTCTGCCTGTTGGTGAAGTAACTCGACCTGGGTTACCTGATGAATCAATCAAGCTAACTGGCAACTACTGCTACCTAGAAGTTTTGGATGCCGACAAGCATGCTGCCGAACTTTGGGCGGTCTATTCGTTAGATACTGACGGTCGGCTTTGGACATACATGCCACAGGGACCATTTAGCAGTGAAGCTGAATATCGCACTTGGGTAGAAGGCGTTGCGCACAAAGCAGACCCATTTTTTTATGCAATCATCGATAGCGAAACGAATAAAGCTGTAGGTGTTGCTTCATTCTTGAGAGTTGATCCAAATAGCTACTCAATTGAAGTTGGCTGGATTACCTACTCACCAGTCATTCAGCAAAAACCAATTGCCACGGAATCCATGTATTTGATGATGAAGTACGCATTTGACCTTGGTTACCGTCGCTATGAATGGAAATGCAATTCACTAAACCAGCCATCAATCAATGCAGCGATGCGTTTGGGTATGTCTTTTGAAGGACTATTTCGACAAATGTCCATAGTTAAGGGTCAGAATCGCGACACTGCTTGGTTTTCAATACTTGATCGGGACTGGCCGGTAGCCCAGGATGCATTCATAACTTGGCTAGACCCAGAAAACTTTGATTCCAATGGGCAGCAAAAGCTAAGACTTTCCGACCTAACTGCCCCAATTGTCCAGTCGCGCTGGCCAAACTTGAGTCTTGACGTCCCACGATAAGTGGATTTGTCCCTTAAGTTCGCAAGGGTAATGGCACAGGCGTAGCATTGACTCGACCACTTGGTAAGAGGAGTTGCGATAACCATGGAAGCTAATTCAGCCCGCGGCAAAGAAGTTTACGATCTAGACCGCAATCACGTATTTCATTCTTGGAGCGCTCAAGGTGCTCTAAACCCAATGGTTATTCAGGGTGGTGAAGGGTCATACGTTTGGGATTATGACGGCAACCGCTACCTAGATTTCTCTAGC
>JBIIFI010000031.1:0-7579 GCA_044237405.1 Candidatus Nanopelagicales bacterium
TTGCAGTAAGTGAACTACGCCGGCGATCAAATTGAAGCGACGCAAACCTGGGATTGTTAAGTTACTCATGCATCCAGAGTAGACATTTATTTATCGAATCACGGTATTTAACTAGGTAGTAAATATTGCACTAAAAACTTAAGGAATTAGAACTATTTTCCCTTGCACATTGCCATCCACCATAAGTTCGTAAGCAGATCTGGCTTCCCCAAGTGGGAAAACTTGCTGAATGTGCGGGCGCACTCCAGTCTCGCCAAGGAACTTAACTAGCCCTTCAAATTCAGCTCGGGTGCCCATGGTTGATCCCACAACTTCTAGTTGAAGGAAAAAGAGTCGATTTAGATCTGCTGGTGGGTTAGCTCCACTAGTCGCACCACAAATTACGATCCTGCCGCCAGGCCTCAAGCTGCGCATTGAGTGTGACCAGGTTGCTTCGCCAACACTTTCCATGACCGCATCAACTTTGCCCGGTAAGCGAGCACCAGATTCAAAAACCTCGCTGGCACCAAGTGACTTGGCGTATTCGCGTTTGGCTTCATCTCGGGAGGTAACCCAGGTTATGAAGCCAGCCGCACTTGCCAACTGAATCAGTGCCGTAGCAACACCGCCACCGGCGCCCTGAATCAGAACTGTGTCACCTTTTTGCAATCCAGATTTAGTAAACAGCATTCGGTAAGCAGTTAGCCAGGCGGTTGGTAAACAGGCTGCTTCTTCAAACGAGAGAAAATCAGGTTTGTCGATTACGTTGTAGGCCGGAACTGTTACGTATTCGGCGTGAGTGCCATCATGAACTTCACTTAACAATGAACGCTTTGGATCAAGAGTTTCATCACCTTTAGACGGGTCTCCAATTACGGCATGCACAATAACTTCACGCCCATCATCGAGCACCCCGGAGGCATCAGAGCCCAATACGATTGGAAGATTTTCTGGTGCGGTAGCAACACCGCGCAGCGTCCAAACATCGTGATGGTTTAACGCAGCAGCTTTAACAGCAACCCGAACCCAACCTTCAGGAATTACTGGATCTGGATGCTCGCCAACTGCAAATCCCTCGAACAAATTGTCATTGTTTCCACTTTTCGCTACGACAGCGCGCATTATTGTTCGTCCTCATCATCGTCAAGGCGAGCCAGCCAGGTTGCTAATCGCTCAGTTGGAATTTCGAAATCTGGGTAAGTGTCAACGAATTCGCGCATACGCTCCGCCAGCCAGTCAAAAGTTACTTCTTCTTCGCCGCGACGTTTCTCAAGTTCTTCAATGCCACGATCGGTGAAGTACATAATAAAAATCCTTCAGGTTTTAACTGAATGCTTGGGTTACGAGCGCCTGTTGTTCAAGTTCGCTGCGATGATGTGAACCTACCGCAGGTGAACTTGAAGCTGGCCGAGAAACGCCTGTGATCTGATGATTAATCAATGCCGGCAAGTTCATAGCCATGAAACTCCAGGCTCCCTGATTAGCAGGCTCTTCTTGTACCCAGCGCACACTCGTTAGATTTTGGTAACGAGCTAACTCTGGTGGCAACGTGATTGCTGGCAAAGGATACAGGCGCTCTAGCCGCACGATTGCAACATCTTTACGACCAAGCTTTTCGCGCTCAACCACTAGGTCGTAGTAGACCTTTCCGCTACAAAGCAATACGGTCTTTACTTCATCCGGATTGACCGTGGAATCGCTAATGATGGCTCGAAAAGTTCCATCGGTGAAGTCGGAAACTTTAGAAGTTGCATACTTTGCGCGCAGAAGTGACTTTGGAGTAAATACAACTAATGGGCGAGTAAGTTTTGACTTTACTTGCCAACGCAACAAGTGGAAGAAGCTAGCGGGCGTAGTTGGCATGGCCACTGTGATGTTGTCTTGCGCGCATTGCTGTAAGAATCTTTCAACTCGAGCAGAAGAGTGATCTGGACCTTGACCTTCATAACCATGAGGTAGTAGCAAAACGAGGCTGCTTTTCTGTGCCCACTTTTGTTCACCCGTTGTGATGTATTCGTCGATTATGGTTTGAGCGCCATTAGCAAAGTCGCCAAATTGTGCTTCCCAAATAGTCAGCGCCTCAGGGCGGATTACGGAGTATCCGTATTCAAATCCCATCGCAGCATATTCGCTTAACAGCGAGTCATAAACATCGAGTTTTGCGCCACCTTCGTAGCAGGTCTTTAGGGGTTTGTACTGCCAACCTGTTTGCTTATCTACAATCACGGCATGACGGTGACCGAATGTGCCACGTCGACTATCTTGGCCAGCCAGGCGAACTACAGTTCCTTCAGTTAGTAGTGAACCAATTGCCAGAGCCTCGCCCATGCCCCAATCAATTGCATCAGTTGCAACCATTTCGGCACGCCGCGCAAGTTGAGGCGCTAAGCGAGGATGCACAGTGAAGCCTTCAGGCATATTGGTTTGACTTGCTACGATCCGGTCAATCACTGCGCGTGAGATTGCAGTAGGCACTTCCCAAGTTGGAGTTTGGGGCGCCAGAGTTTGTTGGCCATGAGAAATGACTTCGGAGGCAGATGAATTAAAGTGCTCAGCAGATTCGGATTTAGTGGCCTGGAATACGCCTTCTAACTCATCTTGATAATGCTTCAACGCAGCTTCAGCTTCTTCGAGCGTGATGTCGCCGCGACCAACGAGGGCTTCGGTATACAACTTACGAACCGAGCGCTTCTGGTCGATAATGTCGTACATCAGTGGCTGGGTTAATGATGGGTCATCGGCTTCGTTATGGCCACGTCGGCGGTAACAAACTAAATCGATTACTACATCTTTATGGAATGCTTGTCGGAAATCGTAGGCAAGTTGTGCTACTCGCACAACTGCTTCTGGATCATCACCGTTGACATGGAATACCGGCGCCTGAATCGTGCGAGCCACATCTGTGGAATAAACACTGGTTCGGCTGTATCGCGGCGAAGTAGTGAATCCCACTTGATTATTGATTACCAAGTGAATAGTTCCACCAACTCGGTAACCCTGCAGTTGGCTCATTTGGAGAGTTTCGGCAACTACACCTTGACCAGCAAAAGCAGCATCACCATGCATTAGCAACGGAAGCACTGAGTACTTCTTCGCCGCGTCAGCATCAGATTTTGATTGCGAGATGATGTCTTGCTTGGCTCGCACAATTCCTTCGAGAACCGGATTAACAGCCTCTAAGTGAGATGGGTTGGCAGCTAAGTAAACCTTAATTTCTTCGCCGCCAGTAGCTTTGTAGGTTCCCTTGGTTCCTAGGTGGTACTTCACATCGCCAGAACCCTGAACAGATTCTTCGCCGTAGTTACCTTCAAATTCGCTGAAGATTCGACCGTAACTCTTGCCAGCAATATTGGCAAGCACATTGAGCCGACCACGGTGTGGCATACCTATGCAAACTTCATCCAGATTCTCTTTTGCGGCTTCAATCAAAATTTGATCCACAAACGGAATAGCGCTTTCGCCACCTTCAAGGCTAAAACGCTTTTGACCAACGTATTTTGTCTGCAAGAAACTTTCGAAGGCCTCAGCTTCATTTAGTTTTCTTAGAATTCGAAGCTGTTCATCGCGATCAACTTTGTCCTGTTTGCGCTCAAGGCGATCTTGAATCCACTTGCGCTGCTCTGGGTCTTGAATGTGCATGTACTCGATGCCAATTGTGCGACAGTAGGCATCGCGCAGAGTGCCAAGAATGTCGCGGAGTTTAGCGAATTGCCGTCCACCGAAACCACCGGTAGCAAATTCACGATCTAAATCCCAAAGTGTCATGCCATGGTTGGCGATATCAAGATCGGGATGAGATCTTTGGTGATACTCAAGCGGATCAATGTCAGCAAGTAGGTGTCCACGAACGCGGAAGGCGTGAATCATTTCTTGCACGCGCGCAGTTTTGTCTAAGTCTGCATCATGGGAAGTAGCTAAATCTTGCGCCCAACGAATTGGCTCATAAGGGATATGGAGTGAACGGAAAATGTCATCATAAAAACCATCTTCGCCAAGTAGCAAGTGATGCACTCGGCGCAAGAAGTCTCCAGATTGGGCTCCTTGAATAACGCGGTGATCGTAAGTGCTGGTGAAAGTCATGATTTTGCTGACAGCACTTCGCGCAATTGCATCGTCAGATGCACCTTGCCATTCAGCTGGATAGTCCATCGCGCCAACGCCAATAATTACGCCTTGTCCAGGCATCAGGCGCGGTACGGAATGAACTGTGCCGATCGTGCCTGGATTTGTCAGGCTTGCAGTTGTGCCTTGAAAATCTTCGACTGCAAGTTTCCCGGAGCGTGCCTTACGAATTACATCTTCATAGCCCGACCAGAAAGCAGCAAAGTCCAGAGCATCAGCGCCTTTAATGCACGGCACAAGTAGCTGTCGCGAGCCATCTTCTTTTGCAAGATCAATTGCAAGTCCGAGCCCAACTTGTTGATGGCGAGCAATAGCTGGTTTGCCTTCAAGAGTGGTGTAGGAGACGTTCATGTCGGGCATTTCTCGGAGCGCACGAACAATTGCAAACCCAATGATGTGCGTAAAACTAACTTTGCCGCCGCGACCACGGGCTAGATGGTTGTTAATAACAATCCGGTTGTCAACCATCAACTTCGCTGGAACTGCTCTCACGGAAGTCGCGGTTGGAATTTCCAAACTTGCTTCCATGTTGGTTACAACTCGAGCCGAAGTGCCTTTAAGTTTTTCAATTACATCATCAACTTGCGCTACGGGCGCAGGTTTAGCGGCAGGTGCGGGTTGGCTCGGTGCACTTGGAACACTTGGTGTGCTCGGAGTAGTTGATGCAGGTGCCGAGTTCTGCGAACTCGCAGCCGGTGCCGGCGCGCTAACTCTTGGTTGCAAGACTGATTTATTGGCAGCAGCTACTGGTGAGAAGTCGCTGGGGGAGTAATCTGCGAAGAATTCCCACCAAGCTGGATCTACAGACTGCTTATCTTCTAAATACTGTTGATACAACTCGTCTACGAGCCAATCGTTGGCTCCAAATGGACTGTTAGCTTGTCCGGGCACAGCGTGGGCGCCTTCCTCGTTGATCTACAAACTAATCGTATCGCTCATAGAACTGAGCTCTCAACGTGCATAAGGCGAATTAGTGAGGCAGGCTTGGGGATGTGACCAATGCCATTTCCAAGGACTTAAGTGACCAAGTAGTAGTTATTACAGGGGGATCGCGTGGAATCGGATTTGCTGCAGCCCAAGCAATAGGTGACCTTGGAGCGACCTTAGTTATCGTGGGGCGTAATTCAGGTAACTTGATTTCGGCTACGAATTTGCTCGTATCCCAAGGCGTTGACGCCGACTCGATTTGTGTAGATGTGGCAGATGGCGACGCTACCTACGAAGCCCTCACCAATCACGCACTTGCAAGCCGGGCAGACATTCTGATCAATTCCGCAGGCGTAATGAGCGAAAAGATGGCAAAGACTTTGCGCACATCTCAACAAGAGTGGCATCGAGTAATGTCAATTAATTTAGATGGAACCTTCAATACCATTTCGGCAATCGGACCTCAAATGGCAACTAGGAAATCTGGTCGAATAATTAATGTCTCTGCTTGCCTTGGTCGATTCACTGGACCTGGGTTAGCAGGCGGACTTGCGCCGTATCGTATTTCCAAAACCGCCGTTAATGCACTCACCAAGAATCTTGCTGCGGAATTAGGTAGTGGCACGCGCGGCGTTTTAGTTGATGCCATGTGCCCAAATCACACTAGAACTGACATGGGTGGTCCAGATGCTCCGCGTAGTGCCACTGAAGCTGCAGACACGATAGTTTGGCTCGCCACTCGGGAGCATGATTCGCAAACTTTGACTGGCCTACTTTGGGAAGATCGTCAAATAGTTCCTTGGTAGCGTTATTGCCCGACGAAATGAAAGTGTGCGGATTGCTTTACGTTGTGTAGTTCAAAGTAATCTCGTTCTCGAGTTTTCCAGAGCAGCATCTCGTCGCGAACTTCTTCACCATCGCGCTGAACTACTCGATCGAGTAGTAATTCCTCGTCTGCCTCAATCCAGACGGCTTGTGAAACTTCTGGCCGCAACATGGTGTGGCCGGCACCAACACCCTCGATTATCAAAACTGAAGTAAGTGGCAACTCATTCCAAGTCGTAAATTTACCTAAGTGCCAGTCATACTTCAGGTGCTTGGGACTTAGGCCATTTCTAATTGGTGTCAAAATCCAGGCTTCAATTCGTTCAAATAGTTTTGCATCCAGTGCGCCATCCCAGCCGTCGTATAGTTCATCAAGATGTATGACACTGATTTCACCAACTTTTTTTGCAAACTCAGTTGCTAGTTTGTTTGCAAGTGTGGTCTTGCCTGAACCAGCTGGTCCATCGATCGTCACTATGCGAGTAGCACCACAAAGCACAGAACTGCTTTGAATCGCTTCTAGTAATTCAGATAAGTTGGTACCGTTTAAAGAATCCATGAATTTGATACTTCACTTTGCAATTTTTTCCAATTAATCCACCCGCGCAGTGCGATAGCTGTGAAAACGACGTATAACAAAGAGGTGAATTTCAAATCCTGGCTCCAGTAAAGAGCGACATAGACCACGTCAACAACAAACCAAAGCATCCAGTTCTCGCGATACTGCAACACCATGAGAATTTGTGCGATCACGCTGAAAACTAATCCGAACGCATCCGGTCTAGCTGCTGCGGCTCCCAATGAAATTAGTCCTGGTGTAATTAGTGCCCAAACTAACAACCCGCCAGCAAGAATTATGATCCGAAGCAACCAGGAGAGATTGCGGGAAGTTGCACCTTTTGGACCCCAACCGAACCAGCCCCATAGTGAGGCCAGGATAAAAACTACTTGTACGGCAGCGCTTGCATAAAGGGAGTAACTTGCAAATAGCCAAGCGTAAAGCAAGCCACTGAAACCCCACCAAGGCCACATTATTTGTTTTCCAGTTGTGCCGAGCCAAACCCCTATTAGCGAGGCCAACACCGCAGTTAATTCAAGAATTGTTACTTGGTATCCCAAAACTGTGAATAGTACGGTTGCCGCAAATTCATTAATGGTAGAAAACACTTCTAACTTCCTCCCAAAGTCCGCATTACCGGACTGGTTAAACGGTCGGTGTGATGATCTGAGATCGGACACCCTCTCAGCCCGCCTAGTTGCGGACTCCCGTGTCTTGCAGTTCCTACTGTATGTCATATCCGACTGTGGTGGGCACTGGTAAAGTCACACAGGGCTAAAGAATTGCCCGCGTAGCTCAGTGGATAGAGCGTCTGCCTCCGGAGCAGAAGGTCGAAGGTTCGATTCCTTTCGCGGGCACATGAGTAACATCCAGCCATCTCGAGCCAGAATTGTGTATCGAAGATTTTTGGTGTTTGGGCTGATTGCATTGGCAATAGTTTTAATACTTCGCCAAATTTCAGAACAGGTAGCCCCAAATTCTGCGCAGAGTCCTCCGCTAGAACCGATTCCGGTTGCGACGCCGCAATACGACTGCGCTGGTAATAATCCGATTTCGAAGTCTTTCCTAGACGAATGGTCGCTTGAATACTCTGTCGAAAATTACAGTGCCACTGTCGTGGACTTAGTTGAAAATTGCACATATTCATTTGGACAACAAGAAACCCAG
>JBIIFI010000032.1:0-7536 GCA_044237405.1 Candidatus Nanopelagicales bacterium
TGTTGAGGTGGCAACTTCGGCACTGTATTCGTGTGAAATTGCTTCATGCTTAGTTGGATCGAATGCATCTCCAGGTTGGCCAAATGGTTTTAGACCTAGTCGAGTGACGGTTGACTCTAGTGATTCGCCCACACTCTTGAAGGCACCTTCGAGTTCACCATGAGTGCGCGCGCGACCAATGTCATCGATTACCGGTAACAGTTCAGCCAAAGTGTTAGAGACCACAAGATCACGCGTAGTTTCGCGATCGCGTTCTACGCGCTTGCGATAGTTAGCAAATTCGGCTTGCAGGCGTTGTAAGTCCGCGGTAAGTTCCGCGACTGGATCACTTTCAACTTCAGGCTCCAAAACTGGAGTCTCCTGCTCACCCGAAGGTGTGCGAGGAGCTCCAGTTTCTGGATCAAGCTTTCGCTTATCTGTGATCTTTACGCCCTCGGCTTGGTTTTCGCCTGGGTCGTTGTCACTCATACCTTTTCGTTCTCATCCACGATTTCAGCGTCAACGACATCGTCGTCACCAGCTGGAGCGGATTCACCGGCTTCGTTCTGGGTGTTTGCGTATAGCGCAGCACCTAGAGCTTGGCTAGCAGTTGCAACCTTTTCCACCGCAGCCTTGATGGCTTCGATGTTCTCGCCCGCAATTGCAGCCTTAAGTTCAGCTAACGGTTCGTCAACATTTGCCTTGGCATCTGCTGGAACTTTGTCGCCACTTTCCTCAAGGAACTTCTCAGTCTGGAAGACCAATGATTCCGCTTGGTTACGAACTTCGGCTTCTTCGCGACGCTGACGATCTTCTTCAGCATGTGATTCAGCATCGGCCATCATGCGATCGATCTCTTCCTTGGAAAGAGCGCCACCGCCAGTGATAGTCATGGACTGTTCCTTGCCAGTTCCCAGATCCTTTGCCGAGACATGAACGATACCGTTGGCATCGATGTCGAAGGCAACTTCAATCTGTGGCACGTTGCGTGGTGCAGGTGGCAAACCAGTTAGCTCGAAAGTTCCAAGTTTCTTGTTGTAAGCCGCCATTTCACGCTCACCCTGGAATACCTGGATCAGTACCGACGGTTGGTTATCTTCAGCAGTTGTGAAAATTTCCGAACGCTTGGTAGGGATCGTGGTGTTGCGCTCGATCATCTTGGTCATGAGACCACCCTTGGTTTCAATACCAAGTGAAAGTGGAGTCACATCAAGAAGTAAAACGTCCTTGACTTCACCCTTAAGTACGCCGGCCTGAAGTGCAGCGCCTACAGCAACTACTTCGTCAGGATTAACGCCCTTATTAGGTTCGCGTCCGCCAGTTAGTTCCTTAACCAAATCAGTTACCGCTGGCATACGTGTTGAGCCGCCAACAAGAACTACGTGATCAATGTCGGCAACTTTTACGCCAGCATCTTTAATGACCTGGTTGAACGGAGACTTAGTGCGATCGATTAGGTCTGCAGTCATCTTTTGGAAATCTGCACGAGTCAGAGTTTCATCAAGGTGAAGCGGACCAGCATCAGAAGCAGTGATGTAAGGCAAGTTGATAGCTGCTGACTGCGAAGACGACAATTCAATCTTTGCTTTTTCCGCAGCTTCACGTAGACGTTGCAACGCAACCTTGTCAGCTGAAAGATCAACACCATTTGAATTCTTGAACTGAGTGACCAAGTGATCAACTACGCGCTGATCCCAGTCGTCGCCACCAAGGTTGTTATCGCCACTTGTGGCTTTAACTTCTACGATGCCTTCGCCAATTTCAAGAAGTGAAACGTCGAACGTTCCACCACCAAGGTCGAATACCAAAATTGTTTGGTCCTTATCGCCCTTGTCCAAACCGTATGCAAGTGCTGCAGCAGTTGGCTCGTTGACAATACGCAATACGTTCAGACCCGCGATCTGGCCTGCATCCTTAGTTGCTTGACGCTGGGCGTCATTGAAGTAAGCCGGAACTGTGATTACTGCGTCAGTAACTGTGTCGCCTAGGTAAGCCTCAGCATCACGCTTTAGCTTCTGCAAAATACGAGCAGAGATTTCCTGAGCGTTGTACTTCTTGCCGTCGATGTCGACATTCCATGTGGTGTCACCCATGTGACGCTTTACGGAACGGATCGTACGGTCTACGTTGGTGACGGCCTGACGCTTGGCAACTTCGCCAACTAGGACTTCACCATTTTTCGCGAATGCGACAACACTGGGTGTAGTGCGTGCGCCTTCTGCGTTTGCTATGACGGTGGGTTCGCCACCTTCAAGAACTGAGACCACCGAGTTAGTGGTTCCCAGGTCGATACCTACGGCTTTAGCCATTTTTTCCTCCAAGTAAGGGTGTTTCGCCTTAAGTCATACCCGACTCACCGCACCTGAAACCCCTGGCATCAGATACCTTGAGTCGGGTGGACTCAAGGCTTTTTAGCATACTTAAAAAGAGATTTATTGCAAATCGAGGCCGATTTCTGTGGATAAGAGCCCCTGGAATACCCTTACTTCATGCGTGTAGCCCAATTCGATGCCTTTGGGAAACCTCTATATATTGCCCAGCGAGACCTCCCAGTCGCCAGGCCACACGGTGTAGTTATCAAAGTTGAGGCAACTGGGCTTTGCCGCAGTGATTGGCATGGGTGGCAGGGCCACGACTCGGACATCACAGAGCTGCCGCATGTTCCGGGACACGAATTTGCTGGCGTGATATCTGAAGTTGGCGCCGATGTTAAGAACTGGAAAGTTGGCGACCGAGTAACCGTGCCATTCGTGTGTGGCTGCGGCGACTGCATTGATTGCAAAGCTGGCAATGCGCAAGTTTGTCTCTATCAATGGCAGCCAGGATTTAATGGCCCGGGTTCATTTGCTGAATATGTTCGCATTCCGCATGCCGACTTTAATGTGGTTGCACTTCCAGATTCGATGACATTTGAAACTGCAGCGGCATTAGGTTGCCGATTTGCTACTTCTTATCGCGCAGTGGTTCATGTCGGTAAAGTTCAATCTGAGGAAACCGTAGCGGTACTTGGTTGTGGTGGCGTCGGTCTTGCTGCCATCATGATTGCGAAATCACGTGGGGCAACTGTTATCGGAATTGATACCTCAAACCCAGCGCGAGATCGTGCTCGGTTAGCGGGCGCAGATTATGTGCTTGATTCAATTCATGATGATGTTGTTAAGGAAATTAAAAAATATTCACCAGCTGGGGCTGATTTAACTATTGATGCTTTAGGAAGTATTGCGACCAGCAAGTTAGCGGTTGAGTCCCTGCGAAGATTAGGCCGACATGTTCAGGTTGGCCTGTTGCCACCTGCTGAAGTTAAGGATCAAGCAACTATTCCTATGCACACAGTTATTAGTCGCGAGTTATCAATCATGGGAAGTCATGGCATGTCAGCTGCGCATTACCCTGAAATGCTAGATGAGATTGCAACAGGAAAACTACGTCCTGACACTTTGGTCGAACGCACGATTTCTCTAGAACAAGTACCTGATGCACTTGCTGGCCTGGGTTCCAACCCATTGCCAGGTATCACCATCATTAAGCCGTAAGCCTTGCTAGCCTGACTACATGGTCAAAGTTTCTGCAGATTCCTTAAGTGAGTTACGTAAGCGGCGCAGTGAGAAGTGGCGCAGTTTTCCAGAAGATGTTTTGCCGCTCCCAGTTGCCGAAATGGATTTTCCAATCGCAAAGCCAATTCGCGATGTATTAATCGACATGGTCAAGCGAAGTGATACTGGATACTCCGTTACTGACCCCGAACTACCTCGAGCATTTGCCAACTTTGCCAAACGTAATTGGGACTGGACTGTAAACCAAGATCAGTTTTACTTCGCAACTGACGTTGGCGTTGCAGGTATTGAAGTTTTGCGACTATGGACGCAGCCTGGCGACAAAGTTGTCGTCAATACCCCGGTCTATTTAAATTTCTTTAATTGGATCAAAGAAGCAAAGTGTGAAGTAGTTGATGCCCCACTAAAACATTTGGGTGATGCATGGGCACTTGACCTTGCTGGACTTGAAGACGCATTTGCAGCTGGGGCCAAGGCTTACATTCTTTGTCACCCGCACAATCCAGTTGGTCATGTCTTCACCTTGGATGAGTTAGAGAAAATCGCAGAGCTAGCTAAGAAATATAATGTTTTGGTAATCAGTGATGAAATCCATGCCCCATTGATTTTCAACGAAACAAAATTTGTTCCTTATCTAAATGTCAGTGACACTGCGCGCGAAACCGGAGTTTGCATAACTTCGGCAAGTAAAGCTTGGAACTTAGCTGGCCTAAAGTGCGCCCAAATTGTTGCAGATGATTCTGTGATAAACGATCGATTGGCTTTACTGCCAGCTTTATTGTCTGAGCGAGCTTCGCTATTTGGAGTTTGGGCCGGTATCGCTGCTTATAACCAAGGTGAACCATGGCTAAAGGCAGTACTAAAAAATATTGATGGCAACCGTCATTACTTGGCTAAGTTGCTTAAGAAGCACTTGCACAAAGCAAAGTACACCGTTCCAAATGGCACGTACTTAGCGTGGATTGATTTAAGCGCTTACGGTCAGGATGAAGTTGCCCAGCTGCTTCTGGACAAAGGCCGAGTTGCCCTAAGTAATGGTTCTCTCTTTGGTGGAGTTGGCAAAGATTTTGTGCGCCTAAATTTGGCAACTAGCAAAGAAATAATCAAAGATGCGGTTTTGCGCATGGCAAGTGTGCTCGAGGGATAAATGTCTCACCTTGGCATGATTACGGTTGTCGTTGATAATTACGACGCTGCAATTGATTACTACACAACAGCACTTGGATTCACCTTGGTAGAAGATACCAAGATGTCAGAAACAAAGCGGTGGGTAGTTGTCGCACCGGATCCAAATCATGGCGCTGCATTGTTGTTAGCGCAAGCTGTAACTCCAGAACAAAGTGCCGCAATTGGTAATCAAACCGGTGGTCGCGTGATGTTTTTTCTCTACACTGACAACTTTGATCGTGACTATGCTCGCATGGCACAACACAATGTTGCATTCACTGAAGAGCCTCGTAATGAGGAATTCGGCAAGGTTGTCGTGTTTGCTGATAAGTACGGAAATAAATGGGACTTCATTGAACGAAAGGCTCAGTAATCATGACATCAATTTTGGGATACGAAATCAAGACACCATGGGGACCGATTGCCACATTTGTTGATGTAACTAAGGAGCCAGTTGTGATCGGTGCTGCCTTTAGTGACATTCCAAAGTTCTTGAAAAAATCTGGTCATAAGTTGAACATCGTTGAGTTCAAATCTGATCCAAAACTAGCTGGAGTTACTTCAGTTGTTAAGTCTTGGATAGATGGAGATCTAGACGCATTTCGGTCGTTAAAAGTCCGTCAGCCTGGTGGCGAATTTACCCAAGATGTTTGGAAAGCGCTTCGCTCCGTGAAGGGCGGAAAAGTAATTAGCTATGCAGACCTGGCTGCTAAAGCTGGGCGACCATTAGCTGTGCGGGCAGCTGGAACTGCAATGGCAACAAATTTGATCGCGCCCATTGTGCCATGTCACCGAGTGATAAAGACTGGTGGCGCGATTGGTAACTATGGATTTGGAATCGACTTGAAGGCAAAACTTTTAGCGCACGAAGGTGTTGACCTCTAGCCTGCACACTTTTGGATCCTCAGTAGGCTTTCAGACATAACGAGGAGTGGACATGGCAAAAACAAAAGGTTACGCAGCTCAAGTCGCAAACGGGAAAATTGAACCGTGGGAATTCGAGCGACGCGAAGTTGGTGCAAATGACATTTCAATTGACATCGAATTTGCTGGCATTTGTCACTCTGACATCCATCAAGTAAAGGAAGAATGGGGCGAAGCAATTTTCCCTATGGTTCCTGGACATGAAATCGTCGGCACTGTAACGGCAGTTGGCTCATCGGTAACAAAATTCAAAGTTGGCGACATCGCTGGCGTTGGATGTTTTGTTGATTCCTGTGGCACCTGCGAATACTGCGTTGCTGGAAATGACCATTGGTGCCTTGATAATTCGGCATATACCTACAACGGCACCGAGCGTGATGGAGTAACACCAACTTACGGCGGATACTCCAAGAACATTGTGGTTAAAGCTGACTATGCGTTACAGGTGCCGACAAATCTTGATCGTGCTGGTGCTGCCCCTTTGCTTTGCGCCGGCATCACGACTTATTCGCCGCTTCGTCATTGGAAGGCGGGCCCTGGAAAGAAAGTTGCTGTTATGGGTCTTGGTGGGCTCGGACACATGGCCGTTAAGCTCGCGATTGCAATGGGTGCTGAGGTAACTGTGATGAGTCATAGTGAAGGAAAACGAGATGATGCCCTTGCAATGGGTGCTCACAATTTCATTGTTACCTCTGACAAGAAAGAACTAAAAAAGCTTGCCAATACTTTTGACATCATCATTAATACAGTGTCAGCCGACATTGAAATTCGTCGTTACATTGGAACGCTTCGGCAGTGGGGATCTCTCGTTGTAGTTGGCGCACCTGGTACCCCGTACTCAATCGATGGCAGCATCTTGATGGGTCGACAGTTAAGCCTTTCTGGATCAAACATCGGCAGCATAAAAGAGACACAAGAAATGTTGGATTTCTGTGGCAAACACAACATCGTTAGCGATATTGAAGTAATTTCGGCTAGCGCAATAAACGAAGCTTACGAGCGGGTTTTAGCAAGCGATGTTCGCTACCGTTTTGTAATTGATACCGCAACGATCTAGGGAGTAGTTAGATGACTAACCAACGCACAGTATTAATTACCGGCGGTTCGCGCGGAATCGGAGCAAGCATTGCTCAACATTTCGCAGCACAAGGTGACCGAATTGCAGTTCATTACAGTGCTAATGGTGATTTAGCCAACGAAGTTATGGCATCGCTGCCCGGCTCTGGACACATTGTCGTGCAGGCTGACTTACGCGACCCAGCCGCTATCAAAATCATGGTTGACCAAGTGGCTAGCGAATTTGGCCACATCGACATCTTGATTAACAATGCTGGGGTTTTCTTTGATCACCCAATCGAATCTTCAACTTACGAAGTTTGGCAACAAGCTTGGTCGGATACTTTGGGCGTTAATTTAGTGGGCGCTGCAAATGTCACTTGGTGCGCGTTGCAACATATGCCGCGTCACGGTGACTCTCGAATTGTTAACGTGGGATCCCGCGGCGCATTTCGCGGCGAACCAGTTAGTCCGGCATACGGCGCAAGTAAAGCTGCGATTGTCGCGTTCGGGCAGTCGATTGCTAAAGCTTTAGCTACCGAAGGCATCGGAGTCACAACACTTGCACCAGGATTTGTTGATACTGAGATGGCGGCTGAACTTCTCGATGGTCCAACTGGTGATGACATTCGTAACCAGAGTCCATTTGGCAGAGTAGCTGATCCAGATGAGTTAGCTCGCGCAATTTATTTCTTGGCATCAAAAGATTCGCTTTGGGCCAGTGGCGCAGTACTTGATTTCAACGGCGCTTCTTATTTGCGCATGTAATTAGTTTTGTTGGTCCCAGGCCTTGCGCAAACTAGTTCGGGCTCGTGACAACGCAGCACCCGCGCCACCTTCAGAAATACCCAAAGCT
>JBIIFI010000033.1:0-7526 GCA_044237405.1 Candidatus Nanopelagicales bacterium
AAATTGCTGGCGATCCATTTATCGAACTACTTGAACGTGGTGCCAACCAACAAGTGGGAACTTCGGAAGATCAACCATTTGATTCTTACTTCTCTGGAAATACGATTCAGATATGTCCAGTAGGAGCTTTAACTAGCGCAAAGTATCGCTTTAGATCCCGCCCATTTGATTTGGTAAGTACACCAACTGCATGTGAACACTGCGCAAGTGGCTGTGCTTTGAGAACCGATGTTCGTCGCAGTACAGTAATGCGCCGTTTAGCCTGGGATGCGCCCGAAGTTAACGAAGAATGGAACTGCGATAAAGGTCGCTTTGCATTCCCGTATACATCCGAAGGGCGTCTCACACATCCACTGGTTCGCGATTCAGATGGCAATTTAGTTCCAACTTCTTGGCCAGAAGCAATTCGAATTGCCGCAGCTGGCTTAGCTGCAACTGGCTCAGCAACTGGTGTGTTAACTGGCGGACGAGTCACAGTCGAAGATGCAAAAGCATATTCGGTATTTGCACGCGAAGTCTTGGGAACTAACGATGTAGATTTCCGTGCCAGAGCGGTTAGTGACGAAGAAACTGCGTTCCTGGCTAATCACGTGGCAAGCAAGCCGCTAGATGTCACTTATGGCGACTTAGAAACTGCAAAGAGTGTGTTGCTCGTTGCATTCGAGCCAGAAGATGAATCGCCAATTGTTTTCTTGCGGCTACGCAAAGCGGCGCTCAAGGGAAACACCAAAGTTTATGCAATCGCCCCTTACACAAGTGCTGGCTTGGCAAAGATGAAGGGCACGTTACTTACTGCAGGACCGCGCGAGGAAGTGGCTGCGATCACAAACGCCGCAGCGCACCTGACAAGCGATAGCGTTATTTTGGTTGGCGAGCGCGCTGGGCAAACTCCAGGAGCATTATTTGCTGTTGCAGAGTTAGTACAAAAAACTGGAGCTAGGTTGGCGTGGGTTCCTCGACGAGCTGGCGACCGAGGCGCGTTAGATTCTGGATTGCTACCAATTGGTGGCCGAAGTACTTCGGAGATTTTGGCTGCTGCCGGTAAAGGTGTTAAAGGTCTGTTGATTGGTGGTGTTTCACCAGAGGATCTCGAAGGTGACTTAGTCGCCGCAGTGGAGTCAGCCACATTTGTTGTTTCATTAGAAACTCGACATACCGAAGTGACTGCAAATGCAGATGTAGTTTTCCCAGTCGCAGTGGTTACTGAAAAGAGTGGAACTTTCCGAAACTGGGAAGGTCGCGATCGCAGTTTCGCGGCAGTAGTTCCAACACCAGGTGCACTTAGTGATGCCGATGTCTTGGGTGAACTAGCCCGTGAACTGGGTAAAGCACTTCCAGTTGTAGATTTTTGGGCGAATGCCACAAAGCCAGTGCTTGCGGCAAGCCATTTCGAAGCAACCAAACTCGAAATAAACCAAGCTGTTCTTTCAACTTGGCGACATTTGTTGGATAAGGGCGCGCTACAAACTGGCGAACCATATTTAGCTGCAACTTCACGTGTTGCAGTCGTGCGCGTAAGCCCAGCAACTGCACAGAGATTGAATCTTGTGGACGGCGCTTCAGCAACAGTTAGTTGTTGCGGCGAAAATACAAGCGCGCCACTTATTGTTACTGCTGGCATGGCTGAAGATGTTGTGTGGATTCCTGCGAATAGTGAAGGCTGCTCATTGAATCTGCCTTCTGGTTGCGTAGTTACTGTTTCGCAAGGAGAAATGTAATGCTTCGATTTGAGCCACAAGGTGACTTGAGTATTTTTGGAAATGATCCAGGCGCAGTTATCGCTGTGAAAGTAGTTGGCATTTTCGTAATCATGGTGCTAATGACACTGTTCACAATTTGGGCAGAGCGTCGAGTGGTAGGGCGCATGCAGATGCGAATTGGCCCTAATCGCGTGGGACCATTCGGGTTACTGCAATCTCTAATGGATGGCGTGAAGCTAGCGCTCAAGGAAGAAATTATTCCAAAAGGTGTGCACATGGCCGTTTACGTTATTGCTCCTGTCATAGCAGCGACTACGGCGTTCCTTACTTTTGCTGTGATTCCGCTGGGTCCAGAAGTTTCCATGTTTGGACATGTGACCCCGCTTCAGCTAACTGATTTTCCGGTTTCTGTTTTATATGTGCTTGCGATCGCTTCAGTAGGAATTTATGGAATTGTCCTAGCTGGCTGGTCTTCGGGATCCATTTATCCGTTGCTCGGTGGACTTCGCTCGTCAGCCCAAATGATCAGTTACGAAATTGCAATGGGCCTTTCGTTTGTGGCGGTATTTTTATATGCCCAATCCATGTCCACTTCACAGATTGTGGCAGCGCAGGAACCAATGTGGTTCATCGTGCTATTGCTACCGTCTTTCGTGATTTACACAACTGCCATGGTTGGCGAAACAAACCGAGCGCCATTTGATTTACCAGAAGCTGAAGGCGAGCTAGTTGGTGGTTTTCATACTGAATACTCTTCACTGAAATTCGCACTGTTTTTCTTGGCTGAGTATGTGAACATGGTGACCGTTTCTGCACTAGCTACAACTTTGTTCTTAGGTGGCTGGCGAGCTCCATGGCCAATTTCGTTATGGGATCAAGCAAATGTTGGCTGGTGGCCAATGCTTTGGTTCTTTGGCAAGGTATTTGCATTCCTGTTCATCTTCATCTGGTTGCGTGGCACATTGCCGCGGTTACGCTATGACCAATTTATGAAATTCGGTTGGAAAGTATTGATACCAGTTTCGATTGTCTGGATCCTGATCGTTTCGATTGCCCGCTACCTTCGTTCAACCGGTGGACTTGAATCTCGAAACTTACTATTTGCAGCTAGTGCAGTGCTGCTGGTAATCGTTGTTATTTCATACGCACTTGATCTGCGACGAAAGCGTGCTGATGAAGTAGAAACCGAGCGGCAAGCGCAAGCAGACGCTTTGGATTTTGACCCATTCGCTGGAGGCTTCCCAGTTCCACCTATGCCAGGCCAAGTCGCTCAACCATCACGCCGATCGAATTTAACCGTGACAGCAACGGAGGACAAGTAATGTCTAAAGTTCCACAAGTTATCCGTGGCTTCGGAGTCACCTTCTTATCTATGTTCAAAAAGGTGACGACTGAACAGTACCCAGAAGAACGCGATAAGTTTCCACCGAAGCCTCGTTTTCATGGTCGCCATCAACTAAACCGACATCCTGATGGTCTGGAAAAATGTATTGGTTGCGAACTTTGTGCTTGGGCTTGCCCAGCCGACGCGATTTATGTTGAAGGTGCAGACAACACCGAAGAAGAGCGCTTTTCACCCGGTGAAAGATATGGTCGCACTTATCAAATCAACTACCTCCGCTGCATTTTGTGTGGGCTATGTATCGAAGCTTGTCCAACTCGGGCATTAACAATGACTAATGAGTACGAGTTGGCAGACAATAGCCGCGAGAAGTTAATTTTCACTAAAGATGATTTGCTGGCACCGTTACTCGCTGGCATGGAGTTACCACCGCACGATATGGCACCAGGTACTACGGCGATTGATTACTACGAAGGCAAAGTACAACCAGCAGCCACAGTTGTTACGAATGTGGGTGACAAAAAGTGAGTGGTGAGAACGCAGTATTTTGGGTTTCTGGAGCATTCGCAGTTTTTGGCGCCCTTGGAATGGTGGTTTCTCGCAAAGCAGTGCACAGCGCACTGTGGGTCGCATTTGCGATGATTAACATTGCCATTCTTTATTTCTCACTGGAAGCGCCGTTCCTAGGAACTACCCAAATTGTCGTTTACACCGGCGCAGTCATGATGCTGTTTTTGTTCGTTCTCATGATCGTCGGCGTTGATTCATCCGATTCACTTCTTGAAACTATCAAAGGCCAAAGACTGTTAGCGATCATTATTGCTTTTTCCTTTGGCGGAACCTTGGTTGCTGCAATCGCAAGCACTCAGGCATCAGCCTCGGCAGGATTAAGTATTGCTAATGCGAATTCAGGCGGTCACCTCCAAGCAATTGCTCGGGTTATCTTCCGGGATTACTTATTTGCGTTTGAAGCAACTTCGGCGCTATTAATAACTGCCGCTATGGGCGCCATGATCTTGGCGCATAATGAGCGCTGGGCTCCGCGCAAGACGCAAGATCAACTACAGCGCGAGCGGACTTTAGGTAACCACATAACTCCAATGCCAGCTCCAGGCGTCTTGGCTCGCAATAACTCTGTTGATACTCCTGGCTTGCTGCCCGATGGATCGATCTCGGCTGACTCGTTACCTAACGCATTCCGCGGTCAAGGTGTAGCAGCTCAGACCGAAGCAATCGAGGAGGGTAATAAATGAATCCAAATAATTACCTAATTCTCGCCGCAATCCTTTTCACAATCGGTGCTTTCGGTGTGCTGGTGCGCCGCAACGCGATCATAGTTTTCATGAGTGTCGAACTCATGCTTAATGCTGCCAATCTCGCATTCGTGGCTGCTGCTCGCAACAGTGGAACCCTAGACGGACTAGTAGCTGCATTCTTTGTCATGGTTGTTGCCGCAGCTGAAGTTGTTGTGGGCCTAGCCATTATCGTCACAATTTTCCGCACTCGTCGATCTGCGTCGATTGATGAAGCAAGTCTGATGAAGTACTAGAGGAACTGAAAATGATTGCCGCTCTTATTGGTCTGCCGTTACTAGGCGCCACCGTGCTATTACTAGGTGGCCGCCGAACTAATGCCTGGGGTCACTTAGTTGCTGTCGCGATGTCGGCATCTTCCTTTGTTGTTGGCCTGGTCCTGTTCTTTCAGATGTTCGGTAAGTCTGAGGAAGAACGAGAGATTGGACAACACCTGTTCGACTGGATCGCGGTAGGTGCGTTTCAGGTTCCATTCGGACTTCACTTAGACCAACTATCAATCGCGTTCGTTCTGTTAATTACTGGTGTTGGCACGCTGATTCACATTTATTCCATTGGATATATGGAACATGACCCAAATCGTCGACGCTTTTTTGCGTATCTGAATCTATTCGTAGCTGCAATGCTGCTTTTAGTTTTAGCGGATAACTACTTGCTGCTTTATGTTGGCTGGGAAGGCGTAGGACTAGCTTCATACCTATTGATTAGTTACTACCAGCAAAAGCCATCGGCTGCAGTGGCCGGCAAGAAAGCCTTCATAGTGAACCGAGTTGGCGATGTCGGTCTTTCGCTAGCAATCATGTTGATGTTCATTACTTTTGGCACGGTAACTTTCGAAGGGGTAAACGCAGCAGCGAGTTCGGCTACGCCTTCGACGATTACCTGGATCGGGTTAGCGCTATTGCTGGCGGCTTGCGGTAAAAGCGCACAGTTCCCACTCCAATCCTGGCTACTTGATGCAATGGAAGGCCCAACTCCAGTTTCTGCATTGATTCACGCGGCAACGATGGTTACTGCGGGTGTCTACTTGATTGTTCGCGCCCATGCAATTTTTGATATCTCAGAGACAGCGCGCACCGCAGTAGTTGCAATCGGTGCAATCACTTTGTTACTTGGTGCTTTTATCGGAACTGCAAAGGATGACATCAAGAAAGGCTTAGCTGGATCTACCATGAGCCAGATTGGCTACATGGTCTTGGCTGCCGGACTTGGTCCCGTTGGATATGTATTTGCAATTTTCCACTTGTTAACTCATGGAATGTTCAAAGCCGGATTGTTCTTGGGCGCAGGATCAGTTATGCATGGAATGCATGACGATGTAAACATGCGACACTATGGAGCGCTTCGAACCATGATGAAAGTTACTTATGTGACATTTGGACTTGGGTTCTTGGCAATTATCGGAGTTCCGCCATTTGCAGGGTTTTGGTCAAAGGATGAAATCATTCATGCAGCTTTCGGTCAGAGCCTGTTTATTGGCTTAGCAACTTTGTTGGGCGCTGGAGTTACAGCGTTTTACATGACGCGAATGATGGCAATGACATTCTTTGGTGAAGCTCGCTGGGAAGACGATGTTCACCCACATGAATCACCGGCTGTGATGACTATTCCAATGATTGTTTTGGCATTAGGTTCAGTATTTGGTGGCATGGCGATGCTGTTCTTCGGTGACATTGAGCATTGGCTGGAGCCAGTTACTGGCTTTGCCTACCCAGAGCATTCTGTTTCAAATGCCGTTTTGATACCGATCACCCTTACTGTTGTTTTGTTTGGGGCTGGGTATGCCTGGTTGAAATATGGCAGACGTCCAGTGCCAACAGTTGCTCCAACAAATGTGAGTTTGTTAACCAGGGCAGCTCGTGCTGACGCATATGGAGACGCACTTAATGAAGCTGTCTTTATGCGTCCGGGTCAGTATTTAACGCGTTCGTTGACCTGGTTTGATACCAAAGCAGTTGATGGTTTGATAAGTGGATTCGCAGCTGCAGTTGGCGGCCTTTCGGCCCGTTCGCGTCGCCTGCAAAATGGCTACGCGCGTTCGTATGCATTAACTATGTTTGGCGGCGCGCTATTGATTGCCGTAGTACTCCTATTAGTGAGGCTTTAATTATGACCTTAACCACGCTAATTGCGATTCCACTGATCGGATCGATAGTAGTTTTCTTGTTGCCAGTCGCTAAAGCTGCACTTGCCAAGTTTGTTTCTCTTGGGTTTGCTGTGGCTACCTTGCTAGGTACCGCGCTAATTGCCATTGGAATGGACAATTCAACTGGAGCTTTGCAATTGGTTGAGTCTTATGACTGGATTCCGGCATTTGGAATTTCTTGGACTATGGGAGTCGATGGCATTTCAGTTGCACTTATTGTGATGGCCGCCATTTTGGTACCAGTTGTAATGATTGCAGGCTGGTGGGATGCGGAAACAGCTGGACGCGGATCGGTTAAGGGTTTCTTTGCCTTAATCCTGGTGCTTGAAGCACTTATTATCGGAGTTTTTGCGGCTAACGATTTATTCGTTTTCTATGTTTTCTTTGAAGCCATGTTGTTCCCGATTTACTTTTTGATTGGTCGATTCGGCGGACCTCAGCGCGCCTATGCTGCGATGAAGTTCCTGCTCTATTCACTTGTCGGCGGCTTGTTCATGCTGGCCTCCCTAATCGGCCTTTATGTAGTTTCGGGACGAGAACTTGGAACTGGCACTTTTGATTTTGAAACTTTGACAACTCTAAACATGGATCCAAATACCCAAAAAATGCTCTTCCTCGGATTCTTCTTTGCCTTTGCTGTTAAAGCACCGATGGTGCCATTTCATACCTGGTTACCAGATGCAACTGCAGAAGCTACACCAGGAACTTCTACGTTATTAGTTGGCGTGCTAGATAAAGTTGGCACCTTCGGTATGTTGCATTTCTTGTTACCAATTTTCCCCGATGCGAGTAAGTTCTATGCCCCGGCAATCATCGTGCTGGCAGTTATCAGTATTTTCTACGGCGCCCTGTTGGCAATTGGTCAAACGGACGTAATGAGACTGGTTGCATTTACTTCGATATCTCACTTTGGTTTTATCGTGTTGGGAATTTTCGTGATGACTTCTCAAGGTCTAAGCGGATCATCGTTCTACATGGTTAATCATGGATTTTCAACGGGAGCCCTGTTCTTAGTTATGGGCTAT
>JBIIFI010000034.1:0-7518 GCA_044237405.1 Candidatus Nanopelagicales bacterium
TCTAAAGTTCCAGATCTAACATCACGCTCTTGTCCACCACCATGAATCAGCGGGGTCACATGACAATCGCGACTAATTACTAGTGCGCCAATTCCATGAGGTCCACCAACTTTGTGTCCCGAGACACTCATTGCACAAACTCCAAGTTCGGCAAAGTTAACTTCCAGCCACGCAGGCGCCTGAACGGCATCGGTGTGGAATCGAATTTCAAATTCTCGGGTGACTTCAGTTAATGCAGCAATGTCATTAATTGTTCCCACTTCATTGTTTGCCAGAATAATGCTGACTAGCCCAACATCAGTTGGGTCATCACCCAATGCGCTACGCAATGCAGCTGGCGTTATTTGTCCGAAAGAATCCGGCTTAACCCAGGTAACTTCAAAACCTTCAGATTCACCTAACCAACGAAATGGATCCATTACTGCGTGATGCTCGATCGCGCTGGTGACTATGCGAGTGCGGCGAGGATCCTTTTTTCGCTGATCCCAGGCAATTCCCTTGATGCCAATATTGTTAGCCTCAGTACCACCTGCCGTGAATACCACTTCAGCCGAACCACAGCCAAGAGCTTTAGCAACGCGTTCTCTGGATTCCTCAACTAACCTTCGAGCTTTTCGACCTGAGGCATGCAACGAGGACGGGTTGCCAGGTTTTCCCAACAGCTCGGTCATGGCCACAACGGCCTCCGGAAGCATTGGGGTCGTTGCGGCGTGATCTAAATACGCCATAACCCCATTCTAGGTGAGTTATTGCAGTCTGGAGTTTTCACAAAAATCAGAAAACCCAAGAGTTTTGGCTTACTTTCGCGCCTGAACCCGACTAGTTAGATCTGGCACTACTGAGTGCAAGTCTCCAACAACTCCAAAATCAGCAAGATCAAAAATCGGAGCTTCTGGATCCTTGTTTACAACTACAACGGTTTTTGAAGTTTGCATACCCGCACGATGTTGAATCGCACCTGAAATGCCATTTGCTACATAAAGTTGCGGCGAAACGGTCTTGCCGGTTTGGCCAACCTGGAATTGATGCGGATACCAGCCAGCATCGGTAGCAGCGCGCGATGCGCCAACAGCAGCACCTAGCGCGTCTGCCAACGGCTCAATGACGCTAGCGAAACCTTCGTCGCCACCAACACCACGACCACCAGAAACTACGATGGCAGCTTCAGAAAGATCTGGTCGTCCACTCTTTTTCACAGACACGCGATTAACGACTTTTGTGGAACTTGCAACCGCACTGATTTCAACTGCTACGTCAACACGAGTA
This sequence comes from Candidatus Nanopelagicales bacterium, assembly GCA_044237405.1. Classification (GTDB taxonomy): domain Bacteria; phylum Actinomycetota; class Actinomycetes; order S36-B12; family UBA5976; genus UBA5976. The sequence continues at coordinate 1,267 of JBIIFI010000034.1, forward strand.
GCGGAACCGCCAGACTGAACTGGCGCAATCGAATTTGTGCGGACCGTAATAATTGGAGTTCCCTTTGAAACTTTGGAGTGCACAATTGTGGCGCCACCGAATACGTTTTGAGTTGCAACTGCATCAGCTGAGACTGCAACGGCATCGGTGATTACACCAGAGTCAACTGCAATTGCCAGACGACCTGCAATTTCTTTACCGTCAGCTGAAGATGGAATCAATACTGCGGCTGGAGATTTTTCGGATACCAATTTTGCTAAAACATCAACCGTTGGTACTACAACATGGTCCAACATGGCTTGACCATCAGCAACATAAACGATTTTCGCGCCGTGGTCACCCAAAGTAGCAATTGCGGCATCTGCGCCAGGGCCAACAAAAACAGCGCTTGGTTCACCAATGCCTGCAGCCATAGCCAGGAGTTCGAGTGACACTTTTTTGATGGTGCCTTCGGAATGCTCAATAAAAACTAATACTTCAGACATTGTGACTCCTAGATGAACTTCTGCGTGACGAGGAATTCTTCAATTTTTTCAGCGCCATTACCTTCATCGGTAATTACTGTGCCCTTGGCTTTCGCAGGACGTTCCGCAAAGTCTTTAACTTCGCTCCAGGCATTAGCCAGACCAACAGTTGCCGCATCAAGACCAAGATCAGAAAGACTTAAAGTTTCCATTGGAGCTTTCTTCGCAGCCATAATGTTTTTAAATGACGGATAGCGCGGTTCGTTGGTCTTTTCTACAACCGATACCAACGCAGGCAAGGAAGATTGAACTTCGTCGTAACCATAATCAGTTACTCGGTGAATTGTTAATGTCGAACCATTGATTTCTACTTTGTTGGCAAATGTCATTTGCGGTAAACCTAACCGGGCGGCAACCATCGCTGGCACAACACTCATACGAGCATCTGTGGATTCTGAGCCAAAAATTACTAAGTCAAAACCGCGGCCTTCGATGGCTTTAGCAAGCACCAATGAGGTTGCTACTGCATCGGATCCGTAAAGTGCTGGATCGCTGATGTGAATTCCGGCATGTGCACCCATGGAGATTGCCTTGCGAACGCTATCTGCAGCTTCGTCTGGGCCCATGGAAAGAATTGTGACTTCGCCTTCGCCAGCTTCAACAATGCGCAAAGCTTCTTCGACGGCGTACTCATCAAGTTCATTTACTACGCGATCGGCCGCGGCACGATCCAACGTGCTATCTCCAGCAGTTAGCTTCTTTTCTGCCCAGCTATCTGGAACTTGCTTTACGCAGACACAAATCTTCACTTGCACTCCTTAAGTACTTGAGAAAGAGCCTTGCATTGGTGTCGAATTACCACAATCTGAACCAATGTGAGATTGGATACAATCCGCTTTCACCTAGCCTAACTCGTTTAAGCGCAGGCGCACACTGGGGGCAAGGTTACGAACCTGAAGTTTGGTTAAGAGAAATCTGCCTTGCCTGGGCCATTCTCTACGAAGGATTTCATGCCCACCTTCTGGTCATTGGTATCGAACTGACCAGCAAATAGACCTTGCTCCATTACTAAGCCATCTGCCAACAATTGCTCGCCGCCTTTATCGATTCCTCGCTTGGCAGCTTTTAGAGCTGTCACTGGACCTGTGCCGTAAAGGTTGGCTAACTCCATGGCTCGCTTCAAAACATCACTTGAATCAACAACTTCGTTTACTAGACCAAGAGTCAGGGCTTCGTCTGCGTCAACACGACGGCCAGTAAAAATTAGATCTTTAGCGCGAGATGGACCGATTAACCGGGCAAGTCGCTGGGTTCCGCCACCGCCAGGAATGATGCCTAGCAAAATCTCGGGTTGTCCCATAACTGCATTCGATGCAGCGATTCGGAAATCGCAACTTAACGCAAGTTCTAAGCCGCCACCTAGTGCATATCCAGTGATCGCAGCAATTGTTGGAACAGGTATGTCTCCTACCGCGTTAAAGCAGGCTTGTAACCCTGGCGTTTCACGGTGGGCAATTTCGCCATCCCAATCAATCATTTCCTTGATGTCTGCGCCAGCTGCAAATGTACGGTCGCCACCATAAATTACAACAGCGCGCACTTCATCAGATGCTGAGACTTCGAGCGCGACTGCTTTGATCTCTTCTTGCATCGCCCGATTGAGTACATTCATTTTTGGGCGAACTAGGTTAATAATGGCTATCCGCTCTTGGCGTTCAACTTTGATAAATTCATACACATCTCAAGCCTAGCCAGAGGACAGTTCGGAGCAAAACTTTAGTGTGATTTTGGCTAGAAGAGTGCGTTAGTTAAGGCGCTACGCCCCGTTATTACTGCTGGATCAGCGGGACCGGCAATTTCAAATAACTCAAGTAAGCGCTCACGAGCCAGATCTCGATCTTTGCCAATGGAATTTTTGATGTGTTCAATTAGTAGCGCGAAGGCATCCGTGAATTCGCCTATCAAGAATGTTGCATCCGCCGCACGAAGTACCGATTCGGTTTCTAAAGTTAAGTTACTAATGTCATCAGCTAACTCACGCCCATCAGTGCGCTGCAGTAACTGGACATTTAACAATCCAATTTTTGCAATTGGGTCCCCTGGGCTTGCTGCCAAAATAGTTTGATAAGCATTTGCTGCTGCGGTCCAATCGCCGGTTTCTAGCGCGTCTTCAGCAGCATCAAACCTCGGGTCACTTGGGAGTTGCTTTGCTTCACCGGGGACATCTTGGCTTTGGCCAACAGAGTCAGAGATTCCAGCTTTTTGGGCTTCAGCTAGCACTGCTTCGATAACTTGACGCACTTGTGATTCCGGCATCGCGCCCTGGAACATCGGAGCCACTTGCCCACCGATCACGACAAACACTGCTGGAATTGATTGCACCTGAAACGCCGCTGCAATTTGTTGTTCCGCATCTACATCAACCTTGGCCAAAATCCAGCGACCATCATATTCCAGAGCCAGCTTTTCAAGGATTGGCGAAAGTTGTTTACAAGGTTCACACCAGGTTGCCCATAAATCTACAACCACAGGAACGGTCATCGATTTAGCAATTACTTCTTGCTCAAAATCTGTCGTCGTCACATCAATAATCAATGCATTTGCAATTGGGTTCGCCGCACGCTCGGCAGCAACTTGAGCGGCTTTAGCCTGGGCTTCTCGAGCTGCTGCCACTGCGCCAAGATCTACGGCGCCTTGGAGATTCATATTTGATTGCGTCACAGGTCTATTGTGGCGCAAATTTTTACAGGGCAAAACTAGGGCTTAGAAATCCCCAGTTCAATCAAAATAGTTTTAACTGCTTCTTCAGTTGTGATCTTTCCGGCTGCAACTTGGGCACTGAGTGAATCTAGATTCCCAGACCTTAACTCGAGCTGATTTGATAGTGCGGAAAGTACGGCTAGCCGCAATCCAATTTTGGCCCGATTTGCAATTCGTAAATCTCGATTTCCAGAACCGATGGCCCAAGTTTGATGGTGAGAAATTGCAGTAACTAAATCCGCAAGGCCAAGGCCGCTAATTGCAGTTGTGGTAACAATTTCTGGCGACCAACTATTTGCATCAGTGATTCCTAGTCCCATCATTGAGCGCAGCTCGCGGACTACACCTTCAGCGCCATCTCGATCTGCTTTGTTTACGACATAGATGTCCGCAATTTCGAGGATTCCCGCTTTAGCTGCCTGAATTCCATCTCCAGCACCTGGCGCCAAAACTAAGACCACTGTGTCGACGGCATTGACTACATCAACTTCAGACTGTCCCACGCCGACGGTTTCCACAATCACAATATCGAAACCAACAGCATCTAGAACTTTTGCTGCTGCTTGAGTTGCGCTAGCAAGTCCGCCTAATTGTCCGCGTGAGGACATGGATCGAATGAATACACCTTCATCAAGTGCATGCTCTTGCATTCGAATTCGGTCGCCAAGCAATGCGCCACCTGTAACAGGTGACGAAGGATCAACAGCCAAGACAGCTACCCGCAAATTTTGCTTACGGTATTCAGTGATCAGGGCGCCCGTGGTAGTTGACTTACCAACTCCCGGTGGGCCAGTTATGCCAATTACGTGGGCATTGCCAATTTTTGAACTCGCTTCTTTGGAGATGTCTACCAACAGTTCATTGATATCGATAGCGCCATCTTCAATTTCGCTAAGGGCCTTTCCCAGAGCGCGCACATCACCTGCGATTGCGCTAACAATTAATGGGTGCATTGAAATTGGACTTACGGGACTCGAATAATTAGCGCGTCACCTTGACCGCCACCGCCACATAGGGCTGCTGCGCCAGTTCCGCCACCGCGACGCTTTAGTTCGTTGGCTAGATGTAGAACAATCCGTGCTCCCGACATTCCGATTGGATGTCCAAGTGCAATTGCACCACCGTTGACATTGACTTTTGAATCATCTATTCCAAGCTGATCCATGCTCACTAGCGCCACAGATGCAAATGCCTCATTCATTTCGTAAAGATCAAGACCTGCCGGATCTAATCCAGCTTTTTGCGCCGCTTTTTTGATTGCTCGCGCTGGTTGCGCAACGAGTGACGCGTCTGGACCAGCCACCATGCCATGCGCCAAAATCTCAGCCAAAACAGTTAGGCCGAGCTCGGCCGCTTTCTTTTCGCTCATCACAATTACTGCAGCTGCACCGTCGCTAATTTGTGATGAGGACCCTGCAGTTATCGTGCCATTGGCATCGAAAGCTGGACGCAGATTGCTAAGGGATTCAGTTGTAGTTTCGCTACGAATTCCTTCGTCAGCTGCAAACATGATCGGGTCACCTTTGCGTTGCGGTATGGCTACCGGAACAATTTCATCAGCAAATAATCCATTGGCATGAGCTAGTGCAGCGCGCTGATGTGACTTAGCTGAAAACTCATCTTGACGTTCCCGCGAAATCTTTTCTTTTGCGGTGTATTTATCCGTAGCTTCGCCCATACCTAGTTGATCAATAGCGCAGAACAATCCATCAAAAGCCATTGTGTCTTTAAGGGTCCAATCGCCATACTTCATGCCTTCACGGCTTCCAACTAATACATGTGGCGAATTCGTCATACTTTCCATGCCACCAGCTACGACAATGTCAGCTTCACCCGAACGAATCAGTTGGTCGGCCATAGCAATTGCATTAATGCCAGATAAGCAAACTTTGTTAATACTGATAGCTGGTACTTCAAGGCCAATTCCGGCTTTGATTGCAGCTTGTCGGGCTGACATCTGGCCAGTTCCTGCCTGCAAGACATGGCCCATGATTACGTAATCAACATCGGATGCTGAAACACCGGACTTAGCTAAGGCCCCTTTGATGGCTACCGCACCTAGTTCAACTGCAGATACATCTTTTAGTGATCCAAGTAAGCGACCGATTCCAGTGCGAGCACCGCCGACTATTACGGACATGAAGTACCTTCCAGGCTAGGAGTTGGGGGCATGAAGTCCCTTACAGCCACCTTAGCGATATGCTTGTCACTAGTAAGAATCCACCCAATGAATGCGGGGAATTTAATGGCTGATATTCGCCAAGCGCTAGGTGGAACTTTGCTGGGAATCGATCATGTTGGCTTGGCAGTTTCTGACTTAGATGCAGCTATCACTCGTTGGTCACAGACATTTGGCCTTACAGTTTCCCATCGAGAAATCAACGAATCTCAAGGGATTGAAGAGGCCATGTTGGATCTGGCGGACGGAAGCCGAATTCAACTTCTGGCACCTTTGAATTCGGATTCAACGATTGCAAAATTCTTGGCTCGAAATGGTGAAGGTATCCAGCAGCTAGCTTTTCGAGTTACCAGCATCGAGGCAGCCATGCAGGCCGTAATTGATGCTGGAATGCGACTCATTTATCCTGAGGCGCGCGCTGGCACGGCTGGTTCACGGATTAACTTTGTGCATCCAAAAGATGCAGGCGGAGTTTTGGTTGAATTAGTTGAACTGGCTGAGCATTAATCAGACTTGTTCGTTAAATCATTCCAGCGAGTCATATCGCCATCCCAAGTCCAAGTTAGTTCTGGTAACTCTGGTCTGATTTCTTTAAGCGCTAAATTCCAAGCAATCCGAACAAACTTCTCGCCGACCCACAGGTGGCGACATTCAGGAATTCCAATAACTTCACACTGGGGAACAATTGCAAATTTTTCCTTAGCTTCAACGGGCTTTAAGTAGTCATCAAGTTCTGGAACTAGCGCAAGTAATGGTCGCTTTGAATCAGCCCAAGTTTGCAAATGTTCTGGTTTACTCCACATCAACGGTGGGCTAAATAAGACTGCACCCTGCACCGGATCTACATTT
>JBIIFI010000035.1:0-7388 GCA_044237405.1 Candidatus Nanopelagicales bacterium
AGGATGACCCAAAAACTTCATGACTATTAACCAAGAAGCCGTTCAAGCCGCATTAGCCACCGTTATTGATCCTGAAATTCGACGCCCAATTACTGAAATTGGAATGGTCAAGGATGTTTCAATTTCTGGTGGCGAGGTAACAGTAGGGGTTTACCTAACTATCTCTGCTTGTCCAATGCAAGACACCATTGTTAATAGCGTTAAAGATGCAGTATCAAAAGTTCGAGATGTAACCAGCGTAATTGTCGAACTTGATGTAATGAGTCCAGAACAGCGCACTGCGCTTCGGGAAAAACTGCAGGGTCCAACTAAAGAGATTCGCTTTAATCAACCAGGTTCACTTACTCGAATTTATGCAATTGCATCCGGCAAAGGTGGCGTTGGCAAGTCCTCAGTTACCACCAACCTGGCTGCAGCTATGGCCACCCAGGGCTTGGCTGTTGGCATTGTAGATGCAGATATTTACGGGCACTCGATTCCCGACATGATGGGAATTACGCAAGCGCCTCTCAAAGTGGAAAACATGATCATGCCGCCGCAAGGCCATGATGTGCGTGTGATGTCAATGTTGCCGCTAAAGCCAAAAGGTCGACATGAACCCGTGGCTATGCGCGGACCGATGTTGCACCGATATTTGGAATCTTTTTTAAGTGAAGTTTGGTGGGGCGACTTGGACATCTTGTTGCTTGATCTGCCACCAGGTACTGGCGACATTGCTATTAGTACTGCGCACTTGCTGCCACAAAGTGAATTGATCATCGTCACTACCCCGCAACCTGCAGCTGCAGATGTGGCGATTCGCGCCGGCATGCTCGCGCCACAAGTAAATCAGCGCGTAAGTGGCGTGATTGAAAACATGTCAGCATTTGCTTGTCCGCACTGTGGTGAACCGATTGATATGTTTGGCACTGGTGGAGGCAAAATGGTTGCCGAGACTTTAACTGCCAATGTCGGACAAGAAGTTCCATTACTTGGCCGGATTCCGTTTGATCCAGGCTTACGAGAAGGTGGAGATGCAGGAATGCCGTTTGTGCTTTCCAATCCGACTGCGCCTGCCTCAGTTGCCATGATCGAAATGGCGGAAAAACTTGGGACGCGGCCTCGCGGCCTTGTTGGCATGAACTTGGGCGTTACACCAAACCGCAACTAAGTTGCGTCTGGATCAAATACTGGATTTACCTGTTTACTGGGCGAACTCGATGATCGCTTGGTGGGGTTAGTCATAACGTTTGCCGCCATCACGTTTGTAGCCATCCCGCGAGGCGTAAGCCCGCGCAGATCTTTCGCTAAATCAGTTACGACTTTGGTATCAACTGACCCAGTTAGTTGCGCAGTTGCCTCACTGGCCTTACTTCGCATCGACTTAATGAACTTAGCGAATTGTCCGGCCATTTCAGGAAGTCGCTCAGGCCCAAACACGATCAAGCCGATCATGCCTAGGACCAGAAATTCAATCCAACCAATGTTCATGATCTGAGTTTACTACTTAGCAAGTTCGCTTAACTCTGATCAGATCCCAAAGTAACCTTCACGACAGATCCGTCAGAAAGCTCCAGTTCGACTACATCACCTGGGTTTTTAGCCCGGATTCGCACTACTAGTTCAGTGCCATTGCTAACTTTTACTCCGTCGATTGCAACGATGACGTCGCCGGCCTGCAATTCTGTCTGGGAGGCTGGGCCATCTGGAACAATAGATTCCACAAGCGCACCAGATTCGTTGTAATTCAAATCAAGTTGCACGCCGATAATTGGATAAGTTGATTTTCCGGTGGCAATAAGTTCAGTAGCTACTCGTCGAGCTTGATTTACAGGTATTGCAAACCCAAGTCCAATGCTGCCACTTTGACCCGAAACGGAACTGCCCGTGGTTGCAATTGCTGAGTTCACGCCAATTACTTCACCGCGAGAGTTAACAAGTGGGCCACCAGAGTTGCCTGGATTAATTGCGGCGTCGGTTTGAATGGCGCTGATGAATGAAACATCTGCACTATCGCCAGCAGTTACCGGTCGATTAAGCGCCGAGACAATTCCACTGGTAACAGTTCCGGTAAGTCCTAATGGCGAACCGATTGCGATGGTGGCATCGCCCACGACTACGGAATCAGAATTTCCTAATGCTGCAACTGGTAAATTTCCGCGATCAACTTTCAGCACGGCAAGATCATAAGATGCGTCTGTGCCCACGATCGTTGCACTGATTTGTGACTGATCTTGGAAGGTAACGGTAATTTTTGGTGAAGCGCCAACACCGGTTGCTACGTGATTATTTGTCAGAATGAAAGATTCAGTTGCATTGCTTCTAATTACAAAACCAGAACCAGTTCCAGATGAGCCGCCAGCCAAGACATCTATCGAAACAACGACTGGAAGGACTGCTTGGGCGATTCCCGCAATTGAATCATCAGCGCGAGGCGAAGTATCGCCGTTGCTGGCAGGCAGCGAGATCGGTGCTGATGGTGCATTGCCGATCATGGAAGCACCCATAAAGCCGATCACGCCAGCCAATAACCCACTTATGACACCCGCAATGATTGCCTTCGTTACAGCTGGAGAGGCGCTCGTGGCCTGGCTATTCGACACCGGAATCGGTGCTTGGTAGACCCAAGTTGGCGCTGGTGGTAGCAAAGGTTCAACCGGCAAGATTTCGGTTGGCTGGTCCTGAGTGTCTTGTGGAGTTTGGGTCATAACCTAACTTTCTTGGTACTTAGTGGCTATTTAGTTCTACCCCTATTCTCGCCTATGAATCCTCGACCTGACCAACTAGGCGACCATTCTCCACCAAACGCTTACCTGAGCCGTACGCTTACTTCATGGCACCAACTGATCCACGCATTCTGGCAATCCACCGCGCTTCTACTGACTACGCCGAAGGCTGGTCGGGCGAAGATGGCGTACGAGCGCATGCACGCGCCAAGGCTGCGGAAATTGGCTGCGTGGCGATGGGTCCAGGTGCTGGCAGCATAGTGCGCACTTTGGCTGCTGCGATCGATGCAAAAAATGTTGTCGAAATTGGAACTGGCGCCGGTGTATCCGCATTGTGGTTACTTGATGGAATGAGTGCCGAAGGCGTTTTAACTAGCGTAGACATTGAAGCCGAGCATCAACTAATCGCTAAAGATGCGATAGCCCAAGCAGGGATCGCGCCAAATAGAGTTCGCTTGATTAATGGTCGGGCTGGTGAAGTACTCGACCGGTTAACCGAATCTGCGTACGACATTGTTTTGATCGCAGGCAAACCTCTTGAATTAAGCGATCACATTGCCCGAGCTTTAACTTTGTTGCGTACTGGTGGATTACTTATCATTGATCGCGCACTTTGGAATGACAAACTAGCTGACCCCGCTCAGCGTGATCCAGATACTGTTGCCATGCGCAGTGCCATGGAGACCTTAGCTAGCAGCGAAGAATTTATTGGTTCGTTACTACCAGTTGGTGGCGGATTACTTGTGGCAGTTAAAAAGTAGTTAAGAATCTGACTTATCAAACCTCTTTCAGGTCACTTAAGCAACATACGTTCTCTTACTTAAGTGAACTTTCCCAATCAAATTTATTAGACGAGCTGAACTCTTAAGATTGCCCTATGGGTCAGGAATATTGGACAATCAGCATCGACACGGGCGGAACGTTTACCGACTCCGTAGCGCGGGCAGATGACGGAAAAATGCTTGTGGCAAAGGTCCCTTCCACTCCAGATGACCCGGGACATGCACTAATGCACTCAATTGAGGTGCTTGCTGAACAAGGACTTGATGTAAACAGCGTGCACATTATTTGTCACGGCACAACTATCGCCACAAATGCAATCCTTACAAGTCAATTCTCCAAGGTCGCCCTACTTACAACATCTGGATTTCGAGACGTTCTAGCAATCCGTAACGGTACTAGGCCCGATATATATAACTTACGGGTTCCCAGGCCGACTGAAATGGTAACTAGAGAAAACCGGATTGAAGTGCAGGAACGCATCACGCGCGGTGGCGAAGTCTTAAAAATTCTTTCCGACGTAGAAATCGATCGCGTAATCGACGAACTGCGAAAAATTCAACCTGAGGCCATAGCCATCTGCTTACTTTTCAGTTACAGCAACGATGATCACGAAGCTCGCCTCGCGACCAAAGTGCGTGAAGCGTTTCCTAACTTGTCGGTTTCTGTTTCCAGCGAAGTAGTTCGTGAATTTAGAGAGTACCCACGAACTTCAACGACAGTAATTAATGCTGGCTTGCGCCCAATTGTAGGAAGTTATCTCGAAAAGGCGCAGAAGAGTTTGATTGAATCTGGTATCTCCGCACCATTTCTGGTTATGCAATCCAATGGCGGGTGTGCTGTGGCAACGCGCTCGGCTTCTGATGCCCACCGTCTAGTGCTATCTGGCCCAGCCGGAGGCGCTGCTGGCTTGATCCAACTTGCCAAACAGCACGAGATATCTAAAGTTATTGGCTTAGATATGGGTGGCACTTCAACCGATATATGCCTTATTAAAGATGGCCTATTGCCTCTGCAAAGTTCTCAAACTGTCAATGATCACACTCTGCTTGCCCCGAGTGTAGATATTCACACCATTGGATCTGGAGGCGGCAGCATTGCCTACGGTGACATAACTGGAAGGCTCAAGGTTGGACCTATTTCAGCTAAGGCTGTGCCTGGGCCAGCGGCATATCTCAGGGGCGGCACTCAGGCTACTTTGACGGATGCACATGTTGTGCTGGGAACTCTGGGAAGCAGTAACTTAGCTAGCGATCTAACGCTTGATAAAGATGCTGCACTTAAAGTGATAACTGAACTTGCCAACAAACTTGGCCGAGATGTAACTGAAACTGCGCTCGCAATAGTCTCGCTTTCTGTCGCCCAAATGGTGCGCGCACTTCGTAGAGTAAGTGTTGAACGCGGCCTTGATCCTCGCGAATTTACCCTAGTTCCATTTGGTGGTGCTGGCCCACTGCATGTTGGATTACTTTTGAGACACCTCGATCTAGGCCGTGCACTTGTTCCTAATCTGCCAGGACTTTTTTCCGCTAATGGACTCCTGACAGCTGGCGTGAGACTAGATGCAGCCCAAACACTACTTACTCCGTTTACGGTAAACGACATCGAATCCTACGTGTCATGGTTTGCTGCAAATGGCTCTGAGCTTGCCGAAAAATTAGCAAGCGACGGTGTTGCTCAGAATCAGATTACATTCGAAACTGCAATAGATGCTCGCTACCTTGGTCAAGGCTACGAATTAACAATCCCACTGATACCTACAGCCACCGGAATTGCAGATTTACCCGAGCTGTTTCATAAGGCGCACTTTGATCTTTATGGCCATTTCAGTGTTGATCAACCAATCGAAGTAGTCACTTTACGCACAAGCGCTAAAGGTGCATTCCCTGAAATCAAGCCAGTTCCATTAGAAATTGGTAACCGCTCTCCTGAACCTCAAGCACTGATAGGAATTGAGCGGGTAATCTTCCCTGATTTCGCCGATGGCATAGACACGGCTCATTATCATCGCGACAAATTGCTCGCCGGGAACGTCTTTGATGGCCCCTGCATCGTTCACCAAATGGATTCCACCACTGCGGTCCTACCAGGTCAGCGCGTCACTGTGACGCTGCTTGGTGACCTAATGATTGAAGAGGTTAACTCATGAGTGAAACAAAAGTTGATCTAATTACTCAGGAAATTGTTGAGGCAGCGCTTACATCGGCGGCCCAAGAAATGGGCGGAGCGCTTAAGTTTTCTAGCTACAGCCCGATAATCCGAGACATGGAGGATTTTTCATGCGCCATTTTCACGCTAGATGGCGATCTTGTTGCACAAGCTGATTACATTCCAGCTCAATTGGGTGCCATGTCACTCGTTGTTAAGTCAGTTATCAAAGCATGGGCAACCGACATCAACGACAATGACATTTTTATATGTAACCACCCTTATCAAGGCGCGATGCACCTGCCAGATATCAATGTTGTTGCTCCAGTTTTCTTTGAAGGAGAGATTGTTGCCTGGGCCGGGACGGCTGCACATCACATCGATGTCGGTGGAGTTAATCCAGGAAGTGAAGGCCCGGACTTAAAGGAACTATTCGCAGAGGGCCTTGTGATTCCTCCAACTCGGTTGTACATAAAGGGTGAAGAGAATATTGATTTAGTCAAAACTATTACTGCCAACATCCGAGACCCGCTAAGCACCGTTAGTGACCTGCGAGCTCAGCGCGCAGCATGCAATTTAGGTAAAAATCGATTACTCGAATTGATTGACACCTACGGTATTGCAGTATTGCGGCAAGTATTTATAAATAGCCTTGACTCAGTTGAGTCTGCAATCAAGTACCGATTGCGTGAATTGGCCGATGGCGTTGGCGATGCCACTGGATATCTCGACGATGATGGGCGCGATGGTCCTCCTACTAAAGTGCGAGTGCAAGTTACAAAGTTGGGCGACTCACTGACAATCGATCTTTCTGGGAGTGACCCTCAAGTCTCAGGTGCGATGAATGTTCCTTGGGCCAGCACGCGCGCCGGAATTGTCTATGCAGTTCGAACTGTTTTGGCCCCAGAACTTGGGACAAACGACGGACTATTAAGAGCACTCACTCTGATTTGCCCACAAGGAAATGTACTTAATCCTTTCCCTCCGGCAGCAGTCTCAGTTCGTCACAATACTTGTCAACGCTTTGCCGACACCGCTATTAGAGCGCTCGTGGATTTATGGCCAGATTTACAAGTCGCAGGAAGTAGCGTCACCTTTTTTGGATGCAACATCGGTACAACATCACCCAGCACTGGGCAGCCAACCGTACTTGCAGATGTAGTTGGTGGCGGCACAGGAGCATCATCTGAATACGATGGCCTGGATGGTGTTGATACTTACATGTCCAATGTAGGCCTGATGCCTGTGGAAGTTCTCGAAACTAATTACCAAGTTCGAGTGCTAAAAACCGAACTTATTGATGGCTCAGGTGGAATAGGGCAACATCATGGTGGAATGGGGATACGGCGTGAATATCAAATTCTGGAACATTCACAACATGCAACCTTTTATGCCGAGCAAACAAATCCAGAATTTGTAGCTCTTGGACGGAACGGTGGTGGAAATGGTGCGCCAGCAAAATTGACTCTGCTTGATCAAAATGGCGAGATAATTCCAATTCCAAGTAAAGTCTCAATGGACCTTGAGCCTGGCAGTGTTATCCGCGTGGAAACAAGTGGTGGTGGTGGATTTGGTTCTCCTGAGTAATAGTTACTCAGAAACTTCAAGCTGGCAGAGTTTTTTACTACCTAAGAATTAGGCAGTTTTTACTTATGCCAAAAAAGTAGCTAGCTACTTTTTTGGCATTGCACTTACTGTGTCTTTTAGAACTGCTCCAAGGTCTTTAACTTCCTGAGCATTAAGTTCAACTACCAA
>JBIIFI010000150.1:0-3555 GCA_044237405.1 Candidatus Nanopelagicales bacterium
CGCTGCACCAACCGGTGAACCGATTGTTATCGGTGCACCATTTGCACAGTCTGGCCCGGCAGGTATTGCGGACCACAAAGATTGCTGGAACGGAACTGATCTAGCAATCGAAGAAATCAACAACGCTGGTGGAGTCAATGGTCGTCCATTGGAGCTAAGCGTTACTGATATCGATATTCTGACCCCAGAAGGCATCACAGCAGCATTCCAAAAGCTAGCTGCTGAAAAGGTTTCTGCTATTCAGTCTGCGTTCGTCATCATTCCGCCACCTGCACTTGATGCAGCAGCGGCATACGGCGCACCATACATGAGTGGCGACACCAACATCGATGCTCAAAAGTTAGCTACTGCTGATACTGCGAAGTATGGAAACTACTTCACAGATCCTGCAGAAACTTTCTACGGCTCAGGCTTTGTTACTTTCTTGACTCAGTTATCAGACAGCGGTTCGTGGACACCAACCAACAACAAGGTTGACATCATCCGCGGCGACACTGCTTACAACAAGAACATCGCAGATGCGACTGAAGCAGCAATTGCAGCTTCTGGTGGCAAGTGGGAACTTGGTCAAATCATTGACATCACAGCAGGAACCAAAGACTGGGGTCCAGTAATTGCTAAGTTGCAGGCAAACCCTGCTGGCGCAATCATGGTTGACCACTGGATTGGTGCAGAACTTGCATCATTCTCACAGCAGTTTGCTGGGGATCCAGTTGCCGACTCCTTGGTCTACTTGCAGTACGGACCGTCACAGCCGGAGTTCTTGCAAATTGCCGGAGCTGCAGCTGAAGGTTTCGTATGGGGAACTGTTATCGGTGTCGGTAATACCTCTGATCAGGACAAAGCGTTCCGCGCTGCTTACCAAGCTAAGTTCGGCGTAGATGATGTAACCATGGGTATGGTTTACACCGGTTGGTGCTATGACACCGTCCAGGTGTTGGCAAATGCCTGGAAGAACGTTGACCCAGCAGACTTTGCTGCCGTTAACGAGTACATCAAGGCAAATCCATACGATGGCGTAACTGGTCACTTGGACTTCTCCAAGCAAGCAGTTCCGATTTACCCAACTGTGGAAACCGATCCTGCAAAGGGTGTAACTCACTACTTCTACCAAGTACAGGGCGGCCGTCATACGACAATCGCACCTGAAGGCGATGCTGAAGCAGCATTCGTCAAGCCAGCTTGGATGAAGTAGTCAAATGCAAGTCCTTGCTTGTTCCAACATTGCACTTGAACTAGGTGGTCGTCAGATCCTTAGTGACGTGAACTTAAGTGTCGGTCAAGCAGAAGTTGTTGGTCTTGCCGGTCCCAATGGGGCCGGCAAGACTAGCCTTTTTGAAGTCCTTTCTGGACGAAATTTAAATCACCAAGGAAAAGTTGAGTTAAATGGCAAAGACATAACGTCATTGCCAATGCATGAGCGAGTGAAGTTAGGACTTGTCAGAACTTTCCAACGTCCAGTGGTGCCAGCAACTCTTACCGTAGGCGAAACTCTAAAGGCCGCTCGCAAGGCTTTTGATCCGAAGCCAAGTCGGTTGCGCATGGAATGGGTTGCCGAATTTGTGCACCTGAATGCACACATGGATACTCCAACAGGTGGCCTTGAAACTCTAGAGCGTCGCAAACTCATGTTGGCTTGCCTGCTGGCCCGGGAACCAAAAATAGTCTTACTTGATGAACCGGCTTCCGGATTAACGGGTTCGGAAATTGATGAGATTGATTTAATCGTACGAAAGCTTGCCCAAGAATATGGCATCTCAGTTTTACTAATTGAACATCGTTTGGAGTTACTCGCCATGGTGGCATCACGGGTACTTGTTTTAGATGTTGGCGAAATTATTGCCGAAGGCCCACCAGATTCGGTATTCAAACTTCCGGCCGTTCGCACCGCCTACTTTGATGTTCCAATTGAAAGTTTGGCGGGAGCATAAACATGAGTTTGCTGCGCATGGAGGAAGTCTCCTCAGGATATGGCACGATGCGAGTTATTCACGGCTTGAACTTTTCGATTGAGCCAGGGGAGCGCATTGGATTGGTTGGCTTAAACGGCCACGGCAAAACAACTTTAATCAGCACCATAGTAGGAATGACCGGATGGCAAGATGGCTCCATTGAATTCATGGGACAACAAATCGGTGGTCGCCGTTCCCATGGTGTGGGACGCAATACTCCCAAGATTGTTCGTTCTGGAATCGCGATCGCGCCGCAGGGCGATGCAATTTTCCCTGGCCTTTCCGTTGAAGAGAATTTAGATAGTGGCGCGTATACGGATGGCGCCTGGAAAACTAGAAAGCGTCGCCGAGACGCAGTCCTTGAAGTCTTCCCACCACTTAGGTCTCGCCTAAAGCAATCAGCCGGAACACTTTCTGGTGGCGAGCGCAGAATGGTCTCTGTTGGTCGAGCCTTGATGGCCGATGCCAAACTTTACTTAGTCGATGAACCATCACTTGGTTTAGCACCAAAAATTTCAATTGGTTTAGTAGCTGCGCTGTGTGAAATTGATTTAGGTGACGGCGCAATGTTGATTGCTGAACAAAATCTGCCTTTACTTTCAGGTAAGTGTGATCGAATTCTGGGCATGCACGCAGGCGAACTTAAAGAAGACGTTGGCGAAGCATTAGGCGACATACCACCTGCAGCGGAGCTGTCATGATCGAGTTATTGGCCAGTGCACTAGTTCTGGCATCAATGTATGGCTTAGTTGCGGTAGGTATCTCACTAACTTGGTCCAGCGTTGGCATGTTGAATTTAGCCCAAGGTTTTGTGTTTACCGCGGGTGGCTATGTTGCGTTCCTGTTTGCGCAATACATGGCAAAAAACTTCAGCATCCGTGACGGTGTATTGCTTTCATTAGGTGTCGTATTGCTGGGCATGCTGGGATCTGCCGTAGCTGGTCTTGTTGTGGGAGGGCTGGCATTCTTGCCGCTTCATGACCGGATCAACTTTCCAGTCCGAGGACTGATCGCCACACTTGCAATCAGCATCATTGGTACGCAGCTCTTTATGGTTATCTTCGGGCCACAGAGTAAGCCGTTGCCTCAGATTTTTGGAATTAAGCGACTTAACATTGGCGAGTTCAGCATTGCCTATGGCCAAATCGGAACCATAGTTGTTGCCACCATAGTTTTACTGCTTGTGACACTTTGGATGCGAAATAGTCGTCGTGGACTTCAAATGCGCGCCATGATGATGAACCCACTTGGCGCAAACATGGTGGGTGTATCAGTTCGTACTACCGGCATGATTGCGCTGGCGTTAAGTGGCGCACTGTCAGGATTGGCCTCAGTGCTGTTGGGACAGATCTTCTTCGTTAGTCCAACTTCAGGTGTGCAGCCTTTGATTGTTGGCCTGATCATTTCGTTAGCTGGTGGACTTGGATCTATGCCAGGCACGGTAGCTGCCGCAGTATTACTTGGTTTAGCTGAAGCTGTAACTGCTCGTTACACCGAACAATCATTAGTTCCATTCGTCCAATTCGCATTGGTAATTGCAATCTTGGCCTTCCGCCCACGTGGTTTGGGTGGAGTTCTGGAGGATGTCCGTGAGTAACGCTTC
>JBIIFI010000153.1:0-3520 GCA_044237405.1 Candidatus Nanopelagicales bacterium
CAGTTGGTCGCCGCCGCCTTATTCCGCGCTGGCGGGTTAAGAGTTCATCACTTTCTCACAGGCTGAGAGTGCCAGGAACTAAGCGTTCCTTGTTGAGATTCGAAGGCAGATACAACCCAAAGACTTTGCAGCGTGAGTTAATTTTGCGCGACAAGAAACCACTTTTTTGGCTAGTCGGTTTATTTGCCTTAGCTGTGATTCCAATTGCAGTCGGACAACAGCTGGTGTTCTCAATTTTTGGAAGCATTTGCTTTTTTGCGGCGATAAATGTCTTTTGGACTTTAATCATTGGCACTGCAGGCCTCCAAAGTTTTGCAAGTTTGGCAACCGTTGGTGTCGGTGCATACGCGGCAACCTACTTAAGCATTACCTACGGAATTCCTTGGCCAGTGATGCTAGTCGTTGGTACTACATTTGGTGCGCTAATGGGATTCATCATCAGTATTCCGGCCCGCAGACTAGATGGTCTTTACTACGCACTGCTCACTATCGGAATCTCGGAGTTTTGTCGAAATTACATAACTCAGTCTGAGGCGCTTGGCGGCCAATTCAACGGCGCACTTTTTGGCGCTGACCGAATTGTTCCTGAAGAAGCAATGCAAACTACAACCGGACAAACGATTGCCTACCTTACATCGTTCGTCGTCCTACTGATCTCACTTGCAATTTTTAGAGTTGTTAGTGGCGGCCGAATTGGAATCCTGCTGCGCACCGCACAATCCTCAAAGGAAGATGAATCTTTTGCCTCGGCTATCGGAATTGACTTTCAACGGGCTCGACTACTCGTCTTCTTAATTGCCTCTGCGGCACTTGGTTTTGTTGGAGCATTTTATGCAACTAATCAGGGTGGAGCATCACTTAGTTTGTTCAGCCTGGATCAGATGTTGTTATTGCTGGCAATGATTGTTATTGGCGGATTAGGAAAAGCTGAAGGCGCAGTAGTAGGAACCGTAATCGTGGTGTTCCTAAATCAGTGGTTTACGTCTTGGGGTCCGTGGCGAATCGTATTGGTCGGAGTATTAATGCTGGCCTCGGTGCTTTACACCCGAAATGGTTTATTTGGTTTGCGTCAGCAATTGATTGAAATCAGAGAGCGACGTAAAGCACTGTCCCGTGCTACTCGCACCACTCGATATGGAGCGTTCTTGCCGGAGCAGGGACCAGAGATTGCTGACAAGGGAGTTATCGCCGAGCGTGAGTTTGAACGGGCAATCCGTGACCAGCTTCGTAGCTGGATTACCCCCGAGATCATTGAGGAACATCGATTAAGTCCTATGGGTCAACATTCTGATCACTTAGAACGAATTCTGAACTACTTCCGCAAGCAGCCGATTACCAATAAGTATGTGGTTTATTGCGAAGAGTCCTACAAGGCATACCGCGTAGTAGCTCTTAGCGGTATTCCAGGAGTTCCACCAAGATCTGTTGATGACAAGACTTATTCAAATCTCGATGAGGCATACCACGCGGTATTCCTGCGTCGCATAAACGACTTAAAGTCACAGCACTAGAAGGAGAAATTACATGGCACAGGTATCAGTAACCGGATATACGGGTAAACCAAGTGTGATTGAGGGCGAAACCGTTTCCTTCTATGTCACTGCAGACAATGCAACGCAGGCGCAAGTCGACATTGTTCGATTAATTCATGGTGATGAAAATCCAGAAGGTCCAGGCTTCCAAGAAGAAGTCGTAGTGTCAGATTTTTCGGGAATAAAACCAGTAAAGAAGCAGTTTGTTGATTTAGGCAACGCAATTCGCGTTCCGGACTCGGGTGGGAAACTAGCGCTAACGGATTCATTGACGATTGCTACTTACGTCTATGCCACAACTCCAGAAAAAGGTCGTCAAGTTCTACTTGGCAAGTTTTCACTTGATGAGACTGCAGGCTATGCATTAGGAATTGACCAAGCTGGAAGATTGGCATTTTGGATTGCTAATGGCAGCGATACCGATGAAATCGTTTCCCAAGTTCCGATGGCACATCACACTTGGTATTTTGTTGCCGCTTCATTTGATGCCAGATCCGGTAAAGCAATTTTGCACCAAGAAGCCATAGTTAATCCTTACAATGGTCGATTGGGAAGAGTCGCGCCATTTGATCATTTAAGTTCAGTAGAGCAGTCCCTAAAACTCAAGATTAAGAATTCCACCACAGACTTTATGTGGGCAGCTGCAGGTAATTCGGCGACAGTTCGTGGCGCATTCAAGGACTTACTGTTCAATGGCAAAATTGACCGATCGTATGTTTGGAATCGCGCCTTAAGCCTTACTGAAATTAAGTCACAATGCTGCGCCGATCCCATCTTGGATGGGCTAGTTGCTGGCTGGGATACCACAATTGGCTACGGCGAAAACGGAATCGGTGACACCGTAGTTGATGTAAGTAGCAATAAATTGGACGGCATTGGAATCCAGCGCCCAATTCGAGCCATGACCGGCTACAACTGGTCCGGAAAGCATGACGACTGGCGCGTGGCACCAAAAGAATATGGCGGTATCGCATTTCATGATGACTCAGTAGTTGATTGCGAATGGGAAGAAACATTTAGTTGGACAGTTCCAGCCGGCTTAAGGAGTGCAGCTTACGCGGCGCGAATTCGAATTGGTGACGTTGAAGATCACATCCCATTTTTCGTGCGGGCCGCAAAGCCAAAAGCGCGGATCCTGTACTTGTACCCAACCAGTTCATATCTTGCTTATGCAAATGAAATGATTGTGCATCACGTTCCAGTAGCTCAGGCAATTGGTTCTCATCCAGCGGTATTAACCAAAACCGAAGCCGACTATTTTCAAGATCCTAAGTATGGGCGTTCAACTTATGATCACTATGCCGATGGTGAAGGAGTGTGTTACACATCGTGGCTGCGACCAATTCTTAACATGCGTCCAAAGTGGCGCTCGTCAGCAATTGGTACCACTTGGCAATTCCCGCGCGACTTATCGGCAACTGCCTGGTTAGAACATCAAAATTATGACTTTGAAATTGCCACAGACCACGACTTGATGCGTGAGGGACTTGATTGGCTAAAGAACTACTCGGTAATTATTACTGGATCACATCCGGAGTACTGGGATGAATTCGGGCTAAATGTTCTGGAGGAGTACATCTCAACTGGTGGCCGTTTGATGTACATGGGTGGCAATGGTTTCTACTGGGTCATCTCTTACCGTGACGGCGAGCCAGAAATCATGGAAGTGCGAAAAGGCGAAGCTGGAATGCGCGCTTGGCAAGCCGAACCCGGGGAGTACTACCATGCAACTTCGGCAGAACGTGGTGGCATTTGGCGCAACCGTGGTCGAGCTCCACAAAAACTAACTGGTGTTGGATTTACCACTCAAGGCTTTGACGCCTGTCATCCGTACTTCCGAATGCCAGATAGTTATCACAAATCGGTATCGTGGATTTTCGATGGCGTTG
Organism: Candidatus Nanopelagicales bacterium; assembly: GCA_044237405.1. Classification (GTDB taxonomy): domain Bacteria; phylum Actinomycetota; class Actinomycetes; order S36-B12; family UBA5976; genus UBA5976. Next base: position 3,422 of record JBIIFI010000153.1, read on the forward strand.
AAGGTGAAAAGTTTGGTGACCATGGTTTAGCACTTGGCGGCGCTGCTGGTCTGGAAACTGAGCGCTATGACTTGTTGCTTGGCACACCACCTCACACGA
>JBIIFI010000038.1:0-6991 GCA_044237405.1 Candidatus Nanopelagicales bacterium
CGAGTCGATGTTTGGATCATCATCACTGCCAGCATGATTTCGATAATCAGTATGTAAAACGATGTAACCCTGATTTGCTAGATAATCTTGTTCCCGTTTCAAACCACGACCAGAAGTATAGATATCTGTATCAATGTAGCCGTGCCCCAAAACTAAAGTTGGAAATGGTCCATCACCTTTTGGAATGTTCATAATTCCAGAAATTGTAAATTCATTTGCTTTATATGTAATCGGATGCCTGGTGTACTTTGCGGTACTTCCAATAGCATCGCCAACAACAAGGTCACTTCCAACTATTTCGGTTTGCATTAAGGCAGGTAGTGAAACGGGATCGAAAGTTTCGGTTGGTGAAGCTGATGGTGTAGCAGAGGCTGACGCACTTTCACTCGGCGTAGCGGCGGGGGTCACGGTCTCATTCGCATCTGAGCAACCAGCCAACAAGAGTGCGCCAACGATAAAGACAGGAATCCGGATTCGCTTCATACCTTCAAAACTAAGCGACTTTTTGAAAACCCGCAGATTTTGCCTAAATCCCTCGACAAACTCGAGCTGCATCCAGGATTGCAGAATGGATACCGCGACTGCTGATTGCATCACCGATACGGAAAAGCTGAAACTTTCCTTCAGAATTTCTAACTGAGGTCTGAAGCTGTCCTTTAATCAGGGCTTCGATCAATACTTCGCCACCGTTGCTGGAAAGCGAAACTAATTCATCGTAGACATCTGAAATTGCAGTAGTGCCTGTCTCTGTAACCACTGAAGTGACAACGCGAGATTCTTCCCACGATTCATCTTCCATTCCGATGTAGGCAGTTAGAGTTCCATCAGAATTCTTTTCTATTCGTTTTAATTCGCGCAGAATTGTGAACTTAACACCTAGTCCAGATAAGGACTTAAAGTAAGCCGAAGCCACCATGCCACCGACATCTGTTGACATAGTGCGCTCAGGAGTTACAAATTCTACTTTTGCTCCAGCGTTTGCCAAATTCTCGGCTAAATCTAAAGCTTGGTTACCACCGTGATCGTCGTAAACCAATACGTCGCCCGATAGTCGCTTTGATCCAGAAATCACATCCCAGCTTTCAACAGCATATTGAGCTCCAGAAATTTCCAGGGCCTTTGGCATGCCACCGGTAGCAACCACGATGACATCGAATCCTGCTTCAGCAAGATCTGATCCACTAACGTAACTGTTTAATTTCACGGTTACACCGAGGCGCTTTAGTTCCTGAGTTCGCCAATCAATGATGCCTTGCAGATCACGGCGACGAGGAGAGCGAATCGCAAGGTTAACTTGCCCACCTAAAGAGTCGTTGGCTTCAAACAAATTGACAACATGACCCTTTTCTGCCAGAGTTCGTGCTGCCTCTAATCCACCTGGACCGCCACCTATCACTGCAACTTTCTTTACCTTTGTGGCTGGTTCAATTTCCTGAGGTAATTCCAATTCACGTCCCGTTGAAGGATTGTGAATACAAAATGCCGCACCTGCGGTGTAGATACCATCGATGCACATACTGGCACCAACACAAGGCCTAATTTGATCTTCTGTCTTATTGGCGATCTTTGTTGGTAGGTATGGATCCGCAATTAGGGCTCTCGTCATTCCCACTAGGTCAAGAATTCCTGCTTCGATTGCATAGCGAGCGGTTGGTACATCTGCAATCTTTCCCGCATGCATCACAGGGACGTTAAGTTTCTGCTTGATCTCACCAATTAGTTCCAGATGAGGTGCCGAAGCCATACCCATGATTGGGATCATTCGAGTTAGGCGAGCATCTGAATCAATAGAGCCGCCAAGGGCGCTGATCACATCAACGCCACCATCGATAATGTCTTGGGCAACTGTGAGTAGTTCTCCTGGTCCCAATCCATTTTCTCGAAGTTCATCAAAACTCATGCGGGCGCTAATGATGAAATCCTCCGGCACAGCAGCGCGAATGGCCTTAATAACTTCAAGTGGATACCGCATTCGATTTTCATGCGAACCACCATATTCATCAGTGCGACGATTCCAAAACGGTGTCATAAACGAATCTAGATAGTGCCCATGAATCATTAAGTCGATGCCGTCCATTCCGGCTGAGACACAGCGTTGCGCCGCCAAGACATAGTCATTCTTGATTCGCGCTAAATCCCAGTCCTCGGCTTCTTTAGTGAATGAGCGATGCGCGCGCTCCCGAACTGCGCTAACTGAAATTGTTGGTAGCCAATCACCTGAGTAACTACTACTTCGATGTCCAAGGTGAGTCAGCTGAATCATTACTGCAGCGCCGTGATCATGTACTTCATCAGTTAACAAACGCAGCCAATGTTCGGCTTCATCTTTCCAGAGCTGCAAATTCCCAAAAGCCGGCGCGCTTTCTCGACTGACTATCGAGCTGCCACCAATCATGGTGAGTCCAACTCCACCTTTTGCCTTTGCAACGTGATACGCGCGGTAACGATCTTTTGGCAAGCCATCTTCACTATATGAAGGTTCATGTGAGGTGCTCACGATGCGATTGCGCAGTGTCAGATTCTTTATGGTGAATGGCGTTAAAAGTGGATCAGTGCTCAAGGTTCCTCAATCTCTTGAGAAAAGACTACAAGTTTGGCAAGAGCCTGACGCAGTATCTCGTCAGGCTCTCACACAATTGGGAGCGCCTGACGGGATTCGAACCCGCATCCTCACCATAGTCGGTGGTGCGCTCATCCTTTGAGCTACAGGCGCACCCAAAAGTAGAATGACATTCAATTAAGAAGGCAGTTAGATTTGCATCAGATTGTTGAAAACAACAGCCTGTTGAATGTGTCTTGATGCCATTGACAAAAACAAGAAGTTGGCCGAAGATATTGGAATAGTCGGTGGTGCAAACAATCTAATTGTTAGCTCAAACCTTTGAAAGACCCTCGCAGTATCGCGGGGGTCTTTCGCTTTCGCTTTACAAATAGTTGCTAGGCCTTTGCTTTTAGGCAATAGCAGGCGTAGCCTAAAATCATGAGCGAAAAAAGAGCGAACAAAGTCCTTGGAATACTTTTAGCGGTAATAGCGATTGTGGCAGTAATTGTTGTTTTGTCAGTTAACGAACCTGTTGCCCAACTCGACAAGGATTCGCCTGAAGGCACAGTCCAACAGTATTTGGGTGCAATCACCGATAAAGATTTTTCTCAGGCTATGGATTACCTAGCAAGTGATTCGAAATGCACAATCCAAGATTTCGAACGGGCTTACATTCAAGACTCTCTTCGAATTGGACTATCTGATTTAACAACGACTGCAGACTCAGCCAGTGTCACGGTAAAGATTGAAACCTCTAGCGGTGATCCGTTCGGTGGCGGCTATAGTGAAACCCAAACTTTTACTCTAACTAAAGAAGAATCTGGCTGGAAGGTAACTGGAATTCCTTGGCCGACCTATGAATGTGGCGGCGAGTATAAGTAATGAACCTTTTGCTTGGATTCTTTCTTTCCGCTATCCCACTCTTAATCATGATTGGAATTGTGGTCTTTGCATTACGCAAACTTTCACATCGAACGCAACCCGTAGATTCAACTGAACAACCGGTGCGACTGTTCTTTCAATATGCCTTAGCCTTTGGACTTTTCATTATTTTTGCGGTTGGAATTGCTGGATTGCTAAGCCGAATTCTAGACACAGCAAACATCGTCAACGCAGACCAAAGTTCCCTGGCAAGCAATTTGGCATTTGTAGTAGTAGGCGGGCCATTGCTGGCTGGAATCATAATCTGGCTAAGAAAATCTATTTCACAAAATCCATCTGATGGTCATGGCCCAGTACCGACATTGTTCGCCACCTTAGCGGCAACGATTTCATTACTTGTCTTTATGTCGTCAGCAATTGCTGTTCTGCATAACTTAATAAATGCCGATCAGTTCGCAGGAGACTCAGCTGCAAAGGCAATCGTTTGGGGAAGCGCTTGGCTACTTGTTTTAAAGATTTCAAATTCAGTTATTCCAAAAAATGACTTTAGAATTCAATACTTTGTGGGTTCCGCCATTACTGCACTTGCGTCACTAATCGCCCTAATTCAGGTTTTATCTGGCGTATTCTCAGCCCTGCTCCTTCAGAAAATGTTCCTGGGAAATCAGCCACTATTGCTAGTTTCACCAGTTAATACATTAGAAATCGGACTCGGAACCTTAGCAATTTCAGGTGCACTTTGGTTCTATTACTGGATCAGGAATGCAAACACTATTAAGTCTGACACGCTTTGGCTTGGCTATGTTTTGATCGCTGGTGTTGGGGGCACTTTGATCTTGGCTATCACTTCACTGAGTGTTTCGTTGTATCAAGTATTGGTTTGGTTCTTTGGTGAACCATATAACCAAAAGATCGCTGAGCACTTTGCTGGTATTCCATTATCTTTAGCTGTCGCATCGGCTGGTCTGATGTTCTGGTGGTATCACAAGTCACTTTTGCCTACAAATTCAGAGCGAAATGACATTCAACGCACATATGAATATTTGATGGCTGCAATCAGCCTGATAGCTAGCGCAATTGGAATCTCGATTGTAATTGTTGCATTGATAGAGGCATCAACATCACAAGCAATTCTTGCTGGTTCCAGCGCAATAAACACTTTGCTTGGCGCAGCAACTGTGATTGCCGTTGCCGGTCCAATCTGGTGGCATTTTTGGAATCGAATTCAAAAGGTTGCTAAGAGTTCACCAGAATCCGAACACGGTTCACCAATTAGAAGAATCTACTTATTCCTCCTGTTTGGCGTAGGAGGTGTGGTTGCAATCATCTCGCTAATAACTATCGTCTATCAGATTTTTAATGGTCTTTTGGGCTCTGGATTGGGTGCCAACACACTTAACGAGATGCGATCTGCAATCGGCATTTTGGCGAGCACTGGAATCGTAGCTGCTTACCATTGGGAGATTTATCGCCATGAAAAAGACGTCGAAGTCTTTAAAGCTCCTGTCATTGCAAACGTTCTCATAGTAGGTCCAAAGAATTTGGATTTGATTCAAACTATTGCACAGACAACTGGCGCTAGAGTTTCGTATTTGCAATCAGCAAACTCGGATGAATTAACTTGGCCAGTTGAGAACGTGGTTGAACTTGTTAATCAAAATAAAGGCCAAGACCTAGTGATCTTGCTTGAATCAGCAGGAGTGAAAGTAATACCAATAGCTAGATAGGTCTAGCCAACTTTGTAGGTGTGGCCATTCTTCTTGCCATTAACTGATTTAGCGTAAGCCTTACCGCAAGCCTTTAGTGTGACTTGTTCAAATCCTGGGAAATAATCGTGGTAGCCCGGTGCCTCTACTAGAACACTTGGACTTACTGCGTTTATTCGCATACCCCGAGGCATTTCAATTGCGGCAGCTAAAACAAAAGACTCCAGTGCGCCATTAGCAAGTGAAGCAACAGCACCTGTCAAAATTGGTGCTCGCTCAGTAATACCGGTTGTCAGCGTGAATGAACCGCCATCAGTTACATACTCCAAGCCCTGTCGCACCAATTCAACTTGACCTAAGACTTTGTCATTAATACCAGCATGGTAATCAGCAAGAGTTAATTCGGTAATTGACTTGAACGGCACCACGCCAGTTGCTGCAATAACCGCGTCAACCTTGCCCACTTTTTCATACATTGCTGCGATTGAATTTGGATCTGTTAGGTCAACCGACACATCGCCACTGCGGGATGCTTGAATGATTTCGTTTTCAGCAGACAAGGCTGCAACGGCGCCCGAGCCAAGTAGTCCCTTAGCGCCAACAATTAGAATCTTCATGATTTCTCCCTGCAGTAGTTCAAGTTATCTGAGTCTAGAGCAGGGCTGTGGATAAATATTCAAGAGACTGGATCCCGACAATTACCGTTGACTAATGCTTTACTACCTGCCATTACTAATACTTTTTGCACTTGGGGGCAAGCTAGCAATCATTGATTACCAGACCCACCGGCTACCTAATCGAATAGTTGGCTTGCTAACTGTTGCACAACTTGCAGCACTTGGTTTTCTCGGTCTCGAGCATCCAGATAAATTTCGCATTGCTTTGGCTACTTCTCTTGCAACTTTGTTAACTTACTCGTTTCTATTTCTTATTAGTCGAGGTGCCCTTGGCATGGGAGACGTTAAGTTTTCATTTCCGTTGGGGTTAACGATTGGTTGGTATGCGCCCTCAGATTGGCTACTCACAGTGCTACTAACTTTTGTTCTGGCCGGCTTAGTTTCAATTATTGAGATAGTTATTGGCCGCAAGACTTGGAAATCAAAATTCGCTTTTGGTCCCTATATGTATTTAACTGCAATTTTGGTCATCGTAATAAAACTTGCACTTACTGATTAAGCGCCGAGATTGCACCAACTCTAGTAACCGCTAAACCAAGTTCGGTTAATGCAACTGTTGCCTCACCCATCGTGCTCTGCTCCCCGGCAGCAGCGCCGAGTTGTTGCCCGCTTAAGTTTCGATGGTGAATCGATTCCATGATCACCGCTAATTTAAAACATGCAAGCGCAACACATTGATCTAAATGTGAAATGTCTAAACCAGTTTGATCAACATATCGATCAAGCACTTGTTGCCGTGACCAAAATCCTTCGCCACTTGTGACATCTTCAGCCACTGGAATTCGTTTGCGTAACGTGTCAGTGGCTTGACTCCAGTACACAAGTGAAATTGCTAAGTCAGAAATCGGATCACCAAGGGTAGACATTTCCCAATCAAGCACCGCAATTATTTTGCTTTCTTGGCCAGCAAGTATCACGTTATCGATACGGTAGTCACCATGCACGATTGATGTCGGCAGGGACTCGGGCACATTCGAAATGGCAGTTTCTAGCCAAGCATGCAGTGCTTCTATTTCAGGTAGCTCTCGAGTCTTTGTGATCTGCCATTGTTCGCCCCAGCGTTTAACCTGTCGCTGCAAATATCCGGCTGGTTTACCTAGTTGATCCAGGCCCGCAGCTACTGGGTCGATTGCATGTAGTCGAGCCAGTGTGTCAACTAACTCTGCAGAAATCTCGCTAGCTTG
>JBIIFI010000219.1:0-2582 GCA_044237405.1 Candidatus Nanopelagicales bacterium
CTGCAGCTCTGCAGCAAGTTCTTCACCCAGTGGGCGAATCATTGGAAAACTATCGATTGCAACATTGGTTACTTCGCATCCAAGTCCGCGAGCAGTTGCAGCAACTTCGCAACCAATGAATCCAGCCCCGGCAACAACGACTTTGGCGCCCGGCACTAACTGCGCACGCAATCCAATCGCGTCATCAAGAGTTCTGACAGTATGTCGCCCTGCCAAATTGCCATTGGGAAGATCTAGAACCCTCGGGCGCAATCCGGATGCAATCACCAATCCGTCATATTCAAAAGCTTTGCCAGAGGCTGTTGTAACAACCTGCTTTTCTAGATCAACCGAAGTCGCTGGATCACCAAGATTCCAAATGACATCTTCAACCTGCGCGCGTAACTTGAAAGCAACAGCATCGTGCGTAACTTCCTTGGCCAACACCTCTTTTGACAGTGGTGGGCGGTTGTACGGTGCGTGTACTTCCTCACCAATTACTGTGATTTGGCCATCGAATCCGTTGTTACGCAGAGCCTCGGCTGCCCGCAGGCCACCCATTGAGGCGCCAACAATTACAACAGACTTTGACATGAACTAAGTGCTAGTTAATCAACGATTGAGATTGCCTGCATTGGGCAAACATCTACTGCGCTTTCGATATCGCTGCGGCGACTGTCATCTGCAGTAGCAACAAATTCAAGCTTGTCATTTTCATTTAGCTTGAAGATATCTGGAGCTTCAAAGACACATTGGCCATAATGCTGGCACTTATCCATGTCGACATTGATGTTAATCATTTCTTCTCCTCAACAGTTGATGGATATAGATCTTTCGATGGAGTTCTGATTCCGCGGAATTCCCAGTCGCCACCGAGTGCAGTGGAAACCACTTCTTCGCTTTCAGTTGGCTGCGCGCCTACATCGGTACGAATCGCAGTTGGGCCAGTGACGATTGTGTTGGTTAGTTTTCCAAGTCCTTCAACTTCGACTTCAACCACGTCACCTGGTTGGACTGGACGGGAATTAGCTGGGGTTCCAGAGAACAAAATGTCGCCAGGAACCAAAGTGATGGTGCGAGCAATATCTGCAACTAGATAGTGCATATCCCATTCCATGTTGCTGGTGTTGTCGTCTTGTTTAACTTCACCATTAACTAAGGTGCGGATTTGCTTGCCGCGGAAATCCCAGTCGGTAATCAAACCAGGACCAACCGGCGCCAAAGTATCGCTTCCCTTTACCCGAAGCATGGACCCTGCGTCGGTATCGCGGAAGTCATGAAGTCCGTAGTCGTTACCAATGGTGTAACCAGCGATGTAATCGCCAGCTTCGGCTGGGCTGATGTTGCGGCAAGTCTTGCCAATTACGATTACGATTTCGCCTTCGTAGTTCAGCCACTTACAACCTTGCGGACGAACGATTGATCCCAAGTGACTGTTCAGAGCGGTGATTGGTTTGTGGAAGTAAGTGGGCGCCGCCGGAAGTTTGGTCATGAACTCCTGGGTGCGACTGTCATAGTTCAAGTGAACTGCAATGATTTTTGTAGGCTCACTTGGCGGCAAATGAATTGCATCAGCAATCGCAACTTCTCGACCATCTGGGGCTACCAAGGTTTCGCCATGGCGAATGGTTTGAACTGCAAATCCATCAAGCAGGATGCGACGATACTCAGCCACGAGACACGACCGGATGCTTAACTGCAGGGAATCCTTCAGCCGGCTTATCGAACCAAATGTGAACTTGGCCGGTACCAATTGAGTTTTCGTATTCGCCGTATTGACGACCAGGTGCAGTGCAATCCTTTTCACCAAGGGCGCCATGCATCATCATGCCGTGTCCATACCGAGCTTCAGGCTTGTATTTATGGAACTCATCCATGGTGTCTAGGACTCTTGCGTGTTCGCCAGCTAAGTACCAAGCAATGCGTTCTTCGTCAGCAGCTCGGGCTTCTGGTGTGTAAATGGAGTTTAAGTCAGCCGATTCATGCTTACGCAGTTCGCGTAATGGCCAGAAAGTATGTGACAGCGCGCCAGAGGCAATTAGCAAAACTTTACGATCCGAGTTTGCAATTGCTTCACCAACTGCGCGACCTAGGCGCAAGTTATCTTCATCATCACCGGTTTGGCACATGCCAATGCTGATCCAGTTCTTGTCCAAGCCTTTTCCTAGATACATCCAGAGATTTAAGGTTGCATAGAAAGTTGGCAGGTGAGTGTTGTCTATTGGAGTAATCCAAGTTCCATGCTTTTCGCCAAGGGAAGCGATTTCCTTAGCTAAGGCAGGATCACCCTTCCAGTCGTAAGGTACAGATGACATTCCACGAGGAAGTTCTTCGCTGGTATAGAAACCTTCGCGACGATCATGTGAAGTAACTACGAACTCAACGGTCGTCGCCCAGTGTGAATCAAACACGATAACGGTGTCGTAATCGACTTTTTCAAAGACGTCTTTACGAAGCTCTTCTAGGCCAGCAACGAGCGTGAAGTCTTCACCATTATTGAGTTCCTTACGTATCTCAAGTGGCAAGACGATAGTAGGCACGTGTGCCAACAGGCCAGCTCCAACAATTTCACCCATGATTTATTCCTTCCAACCGTTAGGCGC
>JBIIFI010000104.1:0-4380 GCA_044237405.1 Candidatus Nanopelagicales bacterium
AAAGACGGTGTTCTTTACGTCTGCATAAAAATCAAATGACCAGATTCCGCCCTCACGCCCGATACCTGATTTCTTGGAACCACCAAAAGGTGCACCAAGATCGCGCACAAAGAAACAGTTAACCCAAATGGTTCCAGCAACCAAGCGATTCGTTATTGCTTCGGCGCGCTTTCTGTCGCCACAAACAACAACCGCAGCTAATCCAAATTCAGTGCCATTAGCCATCTCGATTGCTTCTTCATCAGTATCGAATTGCTGCATGCAAAGCACTGGGCCAAATACTTCTTGGGTGACGATTTCGCTGCCAACAGTTGGGTTATCAATCAAGGTAGGCATAAAGAAGTTTCCACCAAGATCTGGATTAGGTCCGCCACCTAGAACAACGGTTTGGCCTTCGGCTACTGCCCGGTCAACGAACCCTTTAACGCGCGTGAAGTGCTCTGGATGAATCTGCGGACCGATGTCAGTAGCTTCATCGCGTGGGTCACCCTGTTTGATTTGCTTAGCTCGTTCAATGAAAGCAGCTTTGAACTTATCTGCGATTCCGCGTTGTACTAAGAATCTAGTTCCAGACAAACAAACCTGACCAGCATTGTCGTACTGCTCGACAGCAACTGTTACTGCGATATCCAAATCAGCATCATCAGTGATGATGAGAGGACTCTTGCCACCTAGTTCAAATGAACATGGAACTAAGTTTTCGGCAGCAGCTTTTGCTACGAGTTTTGCTGTTGGCACCGAACCAGTAAATGAAATTCTGGATAAATCTTTATGTGCAGTTAAGGCAGCTCCGGCTTCTTCGCCAAAACCTTGGACCACATTGAATACACCTGGTGGCATACCTGCTTCTAGTGTGATGTCGGCAAGTAGTGATGCAGTTAGCGGCGCCCACTCAGGTGGTTTTGCAACCACTGTGTCTCCGGCTGCAAGGGCTGGACCGATACGCCAAGTTGCAAGCATCAAGGGTGCATTCCATGGAGTGATGATTCCAGTTACACCTGCTGGATCCCACGTCACATGATTGGTATGTCCACGAGTTTCAAAATCTGGGTAGTTCAATTGGTTCATCGCATAATCTGCAAAGAATCTAAAGTTCATTGCTACTCGAGGCATAACACCGCGTCGATGTGAGCGAAGCAGGGAACCATTGTCAGTTGTTTCAACGATTGCTAAGTCTTCGATTCGAGCTTCAACCAGGTCTGCAACTCGGTGCAAGATTGCGCCACGTTCTTGCGGTGACATTTGGGACCAAATCGGAAAAGCGGCTTTGGCAGCAGCGACCGCTAGATCAACTTCTTTTGCTCCGCCCCGAGAGATGTCAGCCAGATGGGCACCATCGATAGGGGAATGGTCCGCGAAAGTGGAATCGGAGGCAACGCGCTTGCCACCAATGAAATGCCGGGTATCAACTTCAACCCCAGCAACTGTTGCCTTTGTCATGCCATCCCCTGAATAATCGTTCGGGTACTAACGAATTACGATACGTTAAATTTAGTGGTTTGGGAACCAAATTTGGTTAATTCTTTCATTAGGCTGGTGGAATGTCGTTACGTCCAAAAATCGCACTAATAGGGCGGTTTACCAACTCTGCTTCTGCGCTTCGATATGCCGGAGTGGTTAGCTCAAGGGCCCTGCTGGAATCACTTTGGGCTGCTGGAGCCGAACCGGTAACCCTGATGGCAGCTCCAGAAAGTGACTGGGAACAGCGACTTCGGGGATATCAGGGAGTTTTACTGGCCGGCGGCGGCGACATTAACCCAGCCAGATATGGCCAAACTCCGGATGAAAGCGTCTATGACGTTGACGATCTCCAGGACGATTCAGATTTTGGGATGACCGAGTACGTATTGCAGCAGGGAATTCCCACCTTGGCAGTGTGCCGAGGCTTGCATGTCGTAAATGTCGTACGCGGCGGCACTTTGATTCAAGACATGCCCGTTAATCACCGGCACGTAGTCCAAGAAGTAAAAGTAAGTGACTATGAATCCTTTGGATTTACAACAGAGCTAGTAGGTACTTCGTGCTACCACCACCAAGCAATCGATAAAATTGGCACCGGGTTAGAAGTACTGGGTCGTGGGCCTGATGGAACTATCGAAGCCGTTGGAATTGAATCAACTGGTTGGGCTCGCGGAGTGCAGTGGCACCCGGAAGATGCGGCAAAATCAGATGTAAATCAGAGCGGACTATTTGCGCGGTTAGTTAAAGAAGCAAGCGCTTAGTTTGTTTTTTGGGCATCCACGGTAATTGTGACTGCTCTAAGAAGATCTGCAAATGAACCCAAATCGGATCGCTTTAAGTCAGCAACGGCTAATTGCTCGCCTTTATTGAACTCTGGAAATAGCTGCTTCATCATCTTTCGGCCTTTGGCAGTGAGCTTTACTAAAACTAGCCGACCATCTTTTGTACTGCGGGTTCGAGTAATCAAACCCCTACCTTCAAGGGTTTGCATAACTCCAGTCAAGGTGGCTTTGGAAAATCCACCCTCTTCGGCAATTACTCGAGATTCAACGGGTTCCCAGATCCAAACCACCCAAAGGACCACAAATGCTGTCCAAGATAAATCATGCTCCGCAAGCACGGTGCGCTCTAAATAATTGCGGACTGCGTTTGCAGCGCGGAAAAGGTTAGAGGTAACTGCCATAGCCTCGAAATCTATTTTCAGATCGCCAAGACGAGCTTGAACTTGGCGTTCAGTTTCGTCTAACGTGTGCTGACCAGCCATGGAACCTCAATTTTCTAGAACCTAAGGCAACTTTATCGGCTTTCTTGAAAATGATCGCGAGATGGGTCAGAATCGGGTATCTTAAAACTGTTCGTACCCGAACGAATATTCCAACTTGTTGTGAGGTGAGTTAATGTCAGCCGCTACAGATGTCAGCTTGGCAAACTTAGATTTATTCGAAAAGCAAATTCCATGGCAAACCTTTGACGAGTTGCGTGCGAATAGCCCAGTGCACTGGAGTGAAGAGCCTGCACCGAATTCAGGATTCTGGTCGCTAACTCGATATCAAGATATCGTTCGAGTACTTCGTGATACTGAGACTTATTCGAGTGAAAAAGGAACAGCGAACCTAGAAGAGCTAGATGAAGAGCAAATGGAAGCTCGCAAGTCAATGCTTGAAACTGACGGCATTCGTCATCGTGCATTGCGCCGGCTCATGCAAGATTCATTTACTCCAAAGGCAGTCGCTGGATATGAAACATTCCTCCGGGGTCTAACGGCCAGCACGCTTGATGATGCTTTCGCCAAAGGTTCCTTTGATTTCGTAAAAGAAGTCGCAGCAGATTTCCCAATTCGAGTATTGGCCCGTCTTATGGATGTTCCTGACACCGATATCGGTCAATTAATTGCGTGGGGAAATCGCATGGTTGGAAATACCGACCCAGAGCACGCAGATGTTTTGCTAGATTCACCCGAATCTGAAAAATATCGAATGTTGCCATTTAGATCTCCAGCTGCGCTAGAAGTTTGGGCCTATGGCGATGAGTTGGCAAAGCAAAGACTAGGTGGCAAGGGAACTGACATCGTTTCCACGCTTATCAATCAAACACCTATCGATGGATTGCCACTTTCCACCAGAGACTTCCATGCATATTTCTTACTTTTGATTGTTGCTGGAAATGAAACAACTCGTCACACAATTACGCACAGCATGAATTACTTGATCGACAATCCAGATCAGATGTCACTGCTGCAAGAACGCCCTGAGTTGATTGAATGGGGAGTTGAAGAAATGCTACGCATGGCGAGCCCGGTTTATCACTTCCGTCGCACTGCAACAAAGGACACAGAAATTAATGGTCAAGCGATTAAGGAAGGCGACAAAGTTGTCACTTGGTTCGCTTCCGGTAATCGCGATCCGGAAATTTTTGTCGACCCATACCGCATGGATGTCACTAGGAATCCAAATGAGCACATGACATTTGGTCGAGGTGGCCCACATATGTGCTTGGGTAATTCTTTAGCTCGACTTGAAATCAAGATTATGTTCGAAGAATTGCTACCAAGAATCTCCAGCATCAAGCGAGTTGGTGAAGTGGAACGACTTCGGAGCAACTTTGTAAATGGCATCAAGCGCTTTCCAGTAGAGGTAACGCTTAGGTAGTTAAATCAATTTCGCAATATCACGCAGGAACGCATCGACCAATTGGTTGGTGCGTTCTTGCGCATCTGCTTGCTCGGCTGTGGTGTGAGCAAGCAATGCATCTGGGTCCTGGCCATCTTTAATGACAAGTTCGCGACCGCCATTATTAAGCCATCCAGTAAGCATGTCGGCAGTTAATTCAGGATGAAACTGAACTCCCAAATTGCTGCCATTGGTGAAAGCCTGGCTTGCCGCAGAGTTTCGAGCTACTTCTGTTGCTGATCCAGGTAGT